>JAKSDL010000371.1 GCA_022360105.1 Pseudomonadota bacterium | reverse complement strand
TTCGCCCCCCTGGCAAAAACCAACAACTGCGAGTTACTGATATTCAATCCAAACAAAGCAAACCTCTCGTTTCATGACTTTGTGATTTCTGCCAACGACGGAAAAGGCGCTGATGATGTGGTTGTTTGTGTTCCCATTGCCGGGGTAATGGAAGAAGCAGCAACCCTGATGAATCCGGATGGTATGTTGGTTCTTTTCGCTGGTGTTCCTAACGGAACCTTGGCTGATCTGAACCTGAACAATGTCTTTCAACATAATGCCCAATACACAGGGACTTCCGGATTGACCATTGATGACCAGGCCCAGGTTATGGAGTCCGCTTTGCAAGGTTCCATTGCACCGGCTCGAAGTGTTGCTGCAATCGGCGGGATGAAAGTAGCCAAGGAAGGTATCAAGGCGATGATGGAAAGCCGCTATCCGGGTAAAATTTTAATTTTCCCTCAGCTTATTGATCTGCCGCTGATTGGGTTGGATGAATTGAAAGACAAAATTCCGGAAGTTGGCAATAAACTGGCAGCCGGCAATACCTGGACAAAAGAAGCCGAAGAAGCGCTGATCGAACATTATTGGGAGACTAGTTAATGATTTACACAATTACCCTGAACCCCGCGGTTGATCGTGAATTGGTTGTTGATGAATTTCGCTTCAACATTGTTGACCGGGCATTAAAGTATCGCGTGGATTGCGGCGGCAAAGGGTTCAATGTTGCCAGAATGCTGAAAACCGTTAACCTGTCCAGCAAAGCCATGGGATTTGCCGGAGGCAAAAGCGGGGAGATTCTCGATCAGGAATTGCAATCCCTTGGTATAGAGACCAACTTCAATTGGATCGCGGAAGAAACACGCACCAATGTCAGCATCGTCAAATCGGATGGTTCAAAATACATAAAGGTCAATGAACCGGGCCCCACCATATCCCGAAGTGATCTTGAGGCCTTGATCGACAACATTGGGAATTGTGTGAAACCCGGTGATTGGTGGGTTTTGGCTGGCAGTCTGCCTCCCGGGGTTCCAGAAAATATTTACACCATCCTGATCCCAATAATTGAAGAAGCTGGTGGACACACCATTCTGGACACAAGTGGCGAAGCTTTGAAAAAAGGATGTGAGGCAAGACCTTTTCTTGTCAAACCGAACCTCGAAGAAGCCCGGCAGTTAACAACATCGGTGTGTGACAGCAATGCAAGCAAGGAAGAGATTGCCCAGGCTATCCTGTCTATGGGACCGAGAAACGTGGTCATATCACTCGGTAAAGCTGGTGCTTTAATGGCTGACGGAGAGGAAATTCGGACAGTCCGTAGTCCGGAAATTGCGGAACGCAATCCCATCGGCGCCGGCGACGCAATGGTCGCAGGATTGGCCTGGGGCTTGAGTCAAAATAAATCCCTCTTTGAGTCATTGCAGAGTGGAATTGCCTGCGGCGCTGTTGCAGCCAGTCAGCAGGGAACATACATGGGCTCGTACGAAATGATTCTTGACGCCATTGCCCGGGTAAAACAATTACATTGATCCTCTAAATCCAAAAAGCCTTAACTCACAACCTGCAACCGGGGACAAACCATGCCTTACACAATCAATGATGAAAAAATCTATTCTCACAGTCTGGAAGCGGTCAGGGCTGCTGCTTTGGCCGCCGTAAACGGTCTTGAAGGGAAGTTGGTTTCGAAATCGGAAAGTGATAATCCCATCAAGATAAATTTTGACAAGAAAATCCTGGGCAAGGTTTTGGGAGATAGAACGTTTTTGGAAGTGAGTTTGGATGCCAAATCAGTTGAGGAAACCGCTTTGAAACTGACTGCCTATCCACTGGATGCAATAGGCAAGAAGCTCATGTTTGGAGCACGAAAAGGAGTGACCCAAACGGTAGTAAACTGGTTTTATGCCCATCTGGAACACAATCTGAAATCTTGATTTTTGCCGGCAGCCTTAGCTTGCAGCACCCAAATGAAATTGCTTGTCACCGCTCTTTTAATGCTGCAATGATTGCCTCTCCAAATTCTGATGCTGCACCTTGACTCCGAGCGGTAATCAAATTTCCGTCACGTTCAACCATCTTATCAGTGACAATCGCATCTTTAGCTTTGATATTATACGATAAATAAGCGACAGCCTTCTTCCCTTTAAGGACACCTGCATTGGCCAATATTTCAGGAGCAAGCTGAATGGCTGCCAGTATTTTTCCCAGTTTAACGCTTTCCTTTGCTATCCGGTGAGCCACATGATTAGAAGTAAACTCATGTGCGCCGGGTCCTCCGATGAATACAATTGCGTCATAATCCTTCACATCGATATCCCGGATCACCATATCAGGCTTTACCCTCAGTTTATACATCCCCATTCCAACAGCCTCTGACAAACTGCTGCTGGCAATAACCACCTCAACACCTTCCCGCTTAAATATTGTATTGAGTTCTTTGAATTCAAGATCATGAAACATTTGATTGCCAATAATCATCACAACCTTCTTATTGCTCAATGCAGATACCGGTTTCTGTGTTTCGGCACTCACTACTACAGGCATTATGAGCAATATTGTCAGCAAAATAGTTTTCAGCATAATGTTTTTATTAATCATAATTTAATAGTAAAAGGCCATTACAGGTTAAGTTCACATGAACGTCGCCTCAGAAATCAGCACTCATCGTTTCATCAATTCTAATCGATGAGCGAGTCTTGCATTTCATGACCGGAAAACCATACCGGCTTTTTTACTAAACTGGTTATGGATACCGGTTTATGAATCGTCAAAAAAAAGGTTTGGAAGCGGATTTGATGGTAATTTTTACTATTCCGCCAATCCTTCCTTGAGAAGAGCGTGCAGCTGAGATCCTTTTTTCTTGATGGATTCAATGTAGTTAACTTTATCCTCGTCCAGATGCACTTGCGTTTGATCCCAAACTGAAGTAGCGTCGGACGTTGCATCATCCGGCTCAAATCCCTCTAATTCAGGATTGTAATAGTATTTGACGTTCAGGTAATTATCCACTCCGGCAAAATGGTGAAATGCCTGAATCATTGTCTTGGGAAATTGGATACTGCGAGACCGAATAAACTTCATTGTATCGTTATCGATATTTGACTTGGATGTGAATGTTTCATCTGGTACATGATTAACCAGCCAGCATTCCTGTTCACCACCACGAAAATTGGATATTTGTTCAATATAATGAATATTCGGTTTTAAATAGGCTTTGCTTTCCGTGTATCCGTTTCCCCTGTCACTGGCATCTTTGGAAACGACTGTCACTCTTGAATCCAAGACATTTCCATTCAGTTTGAAAAACCTGGCCTTTATATACCCTCTGGCGTTTACTTCATAGGAAACCAGGTGCCAATCGCCTTCTCCAAGAGGTATAACGTTCCCGTTGATAGTGATTGATTCCTGATAGACTTTACCTTTTTCCAGGGAATATTTTGTTTCTTCCAGTTTGTTCCCACAACCTACAACAACAAGTAAGACAACTAGTAACTGGAAGAGCAAACCGGCTTTTTTTCTCATTTTTTCCCCTGCAATCGGATTCTTGTTTCACATTTATTGTCGTCACAATGTTAAAAAGATTATAACCATAAAAATGAGCAGGTCAACTGCCTAATTGTTTCAATATCCGCTGTTTAAAGAGAATTTCAAGGCCTGAAGGTCTCTTTCAAATAATTCAAGCTTCCTGCTCTGGAATTGCTCAGGATAAAATTTCCAAACCGATGGCCTTGCCAAAGATCCAACATAAATCTCTTCCAATGAAAATGTATTCAATCCGGCTATCAACAATTGCCGATGGTTTTTGCCATCCATGCCGCATCTTCCACACGAGTGCCGACCGCCCTGTCTGTGGATGCTTCATTAGGATCAAGACTTCGACCCTTCAAATGCTGACTATACGGAGTGTATTCAAAACCCGGGGAAGAGGATAATCAACTTTCTTTTTTAAGAAGATCGATAACCTGGATTGTTTGGTTCGGTTCCAGGTGAAAGTCGTTAAACCTTACCACACCTTTTTTATCGATAATCACTACCCAGGGGGTCCCTCGTGTGCGGTAATTTCTCATAAACCTGGAAGGTTCTTTCTTGGAACCACTATGCCCCACCGGAATTTTGAGGTTGTAACGCTTAATTGTTTCTTTCGCTCCAGCCGGATCGTTGAAATAAAACCCTTCAAACGCTGTTTGAATGGCAATAAAGGCAACTTCAGAATCTCCTTCGTAATGGTTGATCAATTCCTGCAACGCAGGAAAGCCATGTTTATGGCAACCCGGTCACCATTTCTGAAAGGCCATGAGGTAAACCACCCTGCCTTTATAATCGGAAATATCCAGTACCTTCTTGCCTGCCGGCAAATTAAACCACTCATCAACTTCCCAGGAAGGTGCGGATTGATTTGCAATTCCACCTTGCTGACCATTAACCGGCAAAATTAAAACCAAAAAAATAATAAAAAAAGAGGACAGGACTTTTTGAAGTTTTACATTCATGTCGTTTTTGGAAGCAGGAGGTTGTGAGTTATTAAAAGAAATACAAGGGTCTGGCCTATTATTATGGGCCTTCGCTTTGACCTACCAAACATGAGGCTACCACAGGAATTCAAGCTCGTTTTTCTTGACTTGGATAATCCCCGTGAATATCCTCTATTTCCAGCTTGATAAAGAATAGTACTTTTTGACCTTTAAGTATTTTGCAAACGGTGTACCGATGATAACAAAACAAGATTATCTTAAGATGCAAAATTTTCCGGATGAAATGGATTCAATTCCGACTTATATCATGCAATTTACCGAAAGCGTCAATTCAAGCTATGAAGATGTGATAATTAGCAGTGTAGCCGGAATAGCTCATGGTCGCCATGAAAAACATACGAAATGGAGTGACGTTTTATTAGCGTTAAAAAGGTTTAGCAGCAAACAGGATTTACTGGAAAACCCATCCTTGATTTTTGATGAACAGCTTTGCAAAGAAGACCCAGGTTTGAAAAATGGATTCTATTTTTACAGGATTGATAATAAATTATACTTAGCCCAGGGTATGCACAGATTTATTATCATGAAGTTTGCGGGGATACAAACAGTCAAAAATGTATTGGTAGATGAAAGAGTATTTGTAATACCTCCAAAAGTTTTAAAAAAGGTTCAATATTGGGGTTATGCTTTTAAAAAGGATTGGTTTGCTTCAGAACATCAAAGCAAATATCAGTTGTGCAAGGCCGCTTATTCAGACGGTGTCATTCAACCGGGAGCCCAAATAGATAACTTTTTAACCCAGCTTGATTTTGATAATTTTCTTTCGGGAATAGATTTAGAAATACTAAGGACGGCTGAAGATTTTAAAAAATACTGCGAAAACCGGTTTAACAAAAAGTCCGGAAAACGAAGATTAAAGAGAAAATATGTGCCGATTTAAAGATCATAAAACTGTGCCGGTCCATGTTGGCTGTTAGCTAAATGCTGATTGCTTTCACATCGGAAGGGATTGTAACATAGCACTAACGACTTTTTTTTAGTTTTTTTTCTCCGGTTGTAGAATTTCGGATTTGTGGATCGTCTGGTTTATGAAGTCACAAAAATTTAAAACCCCTTTTTTAAGGAGAATAAAATGAAATACATCGTACTGATTTACGGTAAAGAAGACATGAGCCCGGAAGATGAACAGAAAGAATTCCCCGAGTGGATTGATTACACCCGCAGGCTTGAGGAGGCAGGAGTGATGCTCGGAGGCGAAGCATTGCAACCAACCAGCACAGCCACCACAGTCCGGGGAAAAAACGGGGCCCCGCATGAATTGACCGATGGCCCCTTTGCCGAGACCAAAGAAGCTTTAGGAGGGTTTTATCTGATCGATGTGCCTGATCTGGATAAAGCCACCGAATGGGCTGCACAGCTTCCTCATATTAAAAGAGGCGGGTTGGCTGAGGTTCGACCGATAATGGAGACTGATTAGGTTTTTAAGCGGGGCTTTGGACCCGTTTAAAAATGGTTATCAGTTACCAGCTCTCGGTTATCAGGTGAGTTGTGTCGCCTTGCGACAGCTTTGATACTTCAGGGTGGGTTTGGCTATCGCCTCAACCCACCTTACATTTTCTATTTCAAACAAGGCCAAATAAAACCAATGCAACAGGAGATTCGGAGGGTTGTTAAGGAACACTATTCGACTTTGTTTTCCACGTTGTATTCCAGGTTTCGCGATATAGATCTGGTGGAAGACGGGTTACAGGATACCTTTGAGAAAGCCCTGGTGAAATGGCAGGATGATCCTCCTCGTGATCCTGCGGCCTGGTTATATATCGCCGCAAAGAACCGAATACTTGACATTCTCAAGAAGAATGACCGGTTTACCAACCTGGTACTCGAAGAGGGTGAGTACGATTTAAATATAGAAGCAATGGAAGAAGGCAGGGTCCTGGATGAGCAATTCCGGTTGATGTGCATGTGCTGCCATCCCTCATTAGCAGAACGAGTACAAGTACTACTCACATTGAAACTGGTGGCAGGTCTAACAACTGAAGAAATTGCCGCCGCCCTGGTAATGAAACCCAAAACCATCGGTCAATCCATCACGCGGGCCAAAGCCAAGATAAAACTGGCCGGGATTCCCTTTAAGACTCCCGATCAATCCCATCTCACTGAAAGGCTAGTCGTCATTCAAAAAATACTTTACCTGCTTTTTAACGAAGGGTATCACAGCAACTCGGAGCATAGTTTGTATCGAATCGACCTGTGCAAAGAAGCTATTCGTTTGAGCGAGTTGCTTGTCTCCCTTCATTCCGATGATAACGAATCTGAGGCCCTGCTTTGCCTGATGCTCTATCAACACTCCCGATCACCCGCCAGATCTACGGCCGATGGACAGCCAGTGCTTTTGAAGGATCAGAATCGAACCCTATGGAATAGGAAAATGATTCAGCGCGCAGATGTCTTTATCAACAGGATCAGAATCAATATCCGGAACAACCGGGCCGGTCCCTATGCCTTCCAGGCTGCTATCGCTGCCGAGCATGCTCACGCCGAAACCTTTGAAAACAACAACTGGCATCATATTTGTTGGCTTTATTCCGAATTGTTTTTGTTAAAACCTGATCCAATCATACTTCTGGCCTGGCTCGGCGCCGAATCTTACCGGTCTTCTCCGGCCCATGCCTTGGAGTTAATGGAACGACACAGGTTAGAGCAACATCTTAAAGACTACCGCTGGTTCTATTCCTCCAGGGGCGAACTGTATTCCAAATCCGGAGAAACAGACAAGGCCGTTGCAGACCTGGAGCATGCCCTATCTCTCACTCGCAACCCCGGCGAGCGACGATTTCTGGAAAGAAGACTCAAGGAATTGAAGAAGTGATGAGCTAAAACTTCGATTAAGGTCGAATATGCGTTGTAGATCCGACCACTATCTTACATTGCTCGATTAGGAGTGGGGACACCTTCATATTCAAGGGTATGAATTTGAACCGAGCCTGATATTTGCCTTGACAGGATAACCGGGTGTTTCTATTGGTAAAAGATAAACATCTATCAAATATCACATCAAGCAACGGAGTTGCCCCTCCGGACCTGCCTATTCCCACTCTAGGCAAGCCTGGACCTGTAGAAAACCTATTCGAATCCACATTTTTCACGTTTTTAAAAATGCAAATTTATTCATTTTTAAAGGGGTGGGTTGTGTCTACTAGGTTAGAATCTACAGCGACAGGTGTTCCCTCTATCAAACGATCATTCCTTCCTATCTAAACATGGCAAACCCCTTTACCCATTAAAGGTGTTCGTTATGTTAATCTCAAAGCAACAAAGGGAATCCCTAAACCTGGTTTTTCAACAGATCAGATTAAAAGATTCCAAAAACAAATCCGGGATCGATAAGACCTGCAAAATAGAGCAGATCATCGCCTATCTGGAGATTGTTCACGCAAACCTGAGAAAGTACTCCAAGAAGCGCAAGCTGGTGTTGATAGACAGCGGTGCCGGGAATTGTTATCTGAGTTTTCTGGTTTATTATTTTTATTCATCCATCGAAGAAATGGATGTCACAATCCATTGCGTCGACCTTAACAACAAGCTGATGGACAAATGTCGTGCAACAGCCGCGAGAATGGGTTTTGAGCAGATGCATTTTCATGCCTGTGATATCCTGGAGTTCCGTATTGACGGTGGCGCGGACATGGTGTATTCACTGCACGCCTGCAATTCTGCCACCGACAAAACAATATACCTGGGGGTTGCCAATAACGCTGCCACGATACTCTCAGTCTCGTGTTGCCAGCATGACATCAAGCGCAGTATTCGCAACAAGAGATACACCGGCATTACCAAGCACAGCGTGTACAAAGACAAGTTTGTATCAATGGTTGGAGACTCCCTGCGAGGTCTTTTACTGGAAATGATCGGCTACAAAGTATCGATCTTTGAATTTGTCTCGTCTCGTTACACGGATAAGAATGTCATGTTACGGGCAAAGAAAAGCAGTTTGGGGAAAATTCGGCAGTTGGAGGAGGAATACCAAAAAATCAAATCGGAATTTATGGTTACCCCGGAGTTGGAGAAGTACCTGGGTAAAAGTGCATAGGAATTAAATGAATCTGTCACTTTTATTTGTGACCGGAAAACTGACAATTGTTAATTGTAAACAAAAGGTATTTATTCACCACGA
>JAKSDL010000578.1 GCA_022360105.1 Pseudomonadota bacterium | reverse complement strand
TAGGGTTCCGTCCAGGCCTATGTCCCCGAATTCGTTCATCAAGATCATCAGTTTGCGATCCTTGGGGAACGCTTGAATGATCCGGTTTAGAAACGTGGTTTTCCCGCTGCCGAGAAAACCGGTGATGAGGAATACGTCGGTTGTGGGTTTCATTTTGCTGAGTTATCCAATTAGTCGTTTCCTGATTTGGTCGATCAGTTCCTCCTGATCCGGTATCAGAGATTCGTAGACCGTGTCGCCATTGATGGCGATGCTGGGAAGCCTTTTCACCTTTACGCGCTTGAATTCGGCAATATGATCGGCTATGGACAGGTTCCACTCCCTGATTTCAACCATTGCCTTAATCTCTTGCGGCAGGCCCCTTACCGCTTGCATCATGCAGACGCAGGCCGCTCATTGCCTTAAATTGGTAACAAAGACCTCAATCAGTACTTTTTCATGCATCATGTTTGTCATGTCGTGCATCTTCACGAATCACCGTTTGCCATTCCCACCTTGGACAACTGGTCGTCAATTGCTTTTTCCAGTTCCTGCCTGGATGGAATGATGTCAAACATCAGTTCTCCATTAATAAACAATCCCGGGATGGGTGCCAAACGGTGGTTTACGTAGACAGCCTTCTCGCCATATAAGGAACAGGAAAGTGAGAGAAAACGTTTTCGGCCTGCTTCCGTTCTGATATCCAACCTGCTGTATTTCACCCGGTGCCTGTTTAGCGATACAATTTCCAGAACCGCCTTTTCCATGTAAACACAGGGCAGGTTTGAGATGTTTTTAAACGTGACTTCAATGTGAATCTTATCTTGCATCCGTTAAAACATATTCTAGTCTACGCCGTGATTTTCCGATCAGCGTGCATTGTAGGTTTTTAAGGGAGCTTACACATCTGTGCGGGTTTTTTTACCCGCACCGGCTTTTTCCAGATTCTGCTTGATGTTGTCAAAGTCAAATCCTTTGTCCCTCAATAACAAGATACGGTCACGCTGTTCATCGGAATGTGCCCTGTCTGCCAGGGCGTCGATCAATTCCTCGTATTGAGGGATGATGCTTTGAAAGACCAGGTCCTCCTCAATACAGACTGTCGGCAAGACCTTACCTTTTAGCTTCGTGAACATGGCGATGCCATCCTTGGATTTGATGGACCACTCCTTATAAAGAATCATTTCCTGCACATCGTTGGGAAGCGCGGCGATAGACTCCATCATATACCCACAGGCAGGACATTGAACGCTGTCCAGCGTAAGCACATCAATGCGTATTTTTTCTTTCATGATTATCGTACTCCAATGGTTTGTGGGTTTACGTGTTAACAGCCGTGTGTGGCTATAATTTAACGCGGTCTGGGTTTAAAGGTTTCAATAATGTGTTAACTAGGTCTCGGGATACTTGGGATAATGTTCCATGAACCATTCTCTCGCTTCATAAGCCTGAATCAGATGTTCCGCCGGAACATCAAATGGGAGGTCTCAGCCAGGGGCAAAGGTGTATCCCCTTGTTCCTCCGGCAGCCAGGCTGACAATTGCATCTTCCCTTGGTGAAATCAAACCGAGACTAAGAGCCAGCGTTAGTTTCAGGTTACCGCCAAAACCCTTTTTGTATTTCAGGGCAGTGTCGCGGACAAAGTTCATGTTCAGCTGCTCATCAATGGCAAAGCCATGCGTACCCACTTGGCAGACCTCTTCTATGACCTTGGTGCAATCGCCGCAGATGAAGAAACTCGAAGTCCTGTTAGCCGCATTGATGACCTCAAGCGCCTCCTGACAGTTGGGGGTTACAAATTCTCTGAATGTTTCCGCTCGAATCTGAGACGCTACCGGATCAACGATGGCAATGGGATCGCACCCCATTTCCACATAGTAACGAACAGACTGGGCGCATAGTTTACCGGCATAGTTCACGAGAGCGTGGGCAAATTCCTTGTTCTTTTTTACTGAGGTGAAAATTCGGACTCCAGCCAGGTGAGAAGCAAGGGTTAAAGGCCCCGCAGCCAACCCCAGCATAGCACAATCCATCTTATCCAATTCGGGTTTGGCCTTCGCAGCGGCTTCAAATATGATCGGCCAGCGACCGTCTTCTTTGTCGAAAATACCCATCCCCAGCTCTTCCGGAGTCTTTGTTTCGCAGGGGTGAGTCCTGACCGAAGGAACGTTGTCATCCCAATGTTCGACCTCACACCCTACCGCTTCGGCTTCCACGGAAAGGTCAAACAGCAGGGGAATCCCGTCTGCATGATAGGTTTTAGCAGCTTCTACAACACCTTTTGCGATTAATCCGGGATCCTTGAGATAGGATTTGGCCGTTTCGCCTATCAGGTACGCACAATTGACACCGGCATAAGGGACCCAGGGAGCCCTTTCGGTATTTTGCCCGCGCGTTGCGTCGAGCAGCATCTGTTTCGCCATTGATTCGCTCCATTAAGAGTGTTCTATTAAAAATCAGCCGCTAAAAGCAAATTCTGCCACCATACCGCTTGCATTCTTATATTCCAGGTTTTTGCCGTAATCGTGAAAACTCCAGAAATCGGTATTGCAGAACCTGTAGTTGCTTAAAGCCGGATTGAAAGGGTTTTCCATCTGCATGGGATTGCTTTTGTCACCCCCGCTGGTCAGGGTCATCTTATGTTCCCCAAACGGCATAGTGATGTGGTAGCTGCCATTGTCCTCAACAACATTGATCTCGGCGACTTTAATGCCCAGATTCTTCTTCCAGGGCCGGATACCGATCTCTGTTTTAAGAAAGGTTTCCAATAGATCTTTCTGCTTATCATTTACATTGTTGCTGAAATAAGCTGCTCCTTCAGCTGCCCCTTGCACCAATTCGTCGATGGTCGGACCGATTCCGTCCTGGTGCAGCACTATCACAACATCTTTCATATCAACGCCCTGAATGTGGCCTTCGGTAATCCGATAGGTCGCCATGTTGGTACAGGCATGAGGCAGGTCCCTTCTGAACCATAGTGAACAATGACCGTCCTCAACGCGGCAACACTCGTAGAAAACTCCTTTCAGTGCCCAGTTTTTTGTATCGTTCATGTTTTTTCCTTATTTAAAAAAGATGGTTTGCAATAACGGGATTTGACCCTCATCGTTCCGAATCAAGGCTGGAATCCCATCACCCTCGGTTTTTGTTTCCCGGTTCGCTGTGAATGAAACTTGGTGAAGGTTGCCGGTTATTTTTTCCCCAAGCCGTAATCGGATGCAGTCTGAACCATCGCCTTGAGATTCTCAATGGATGTTTTGGGAGGAATTCCGCAGCCGGGCATCAGAACGAATCGTTCGGTTCCCATGGTTTCAAGGCAGCGGAGCGCATCCTGTTCAACCGTTTCAACCTTTCCCATCAGCAGAGAATCCACGGGATCAACGTTTCCGGCAATCACTGTTTCCGGTAAAACCTTTCTAGCCTCCGCAAGGTTCATGCACTGATCCAGACTGAGGATATCCGCTCCCGTCTCTGCCATGGCATCCAATATCGGAGCCGTATCGCCACAGATATGGAGCATGACCGGAACATTCACTTCCTTTGTATATTCCTGGAGACGGGGAAGAACAAATCTCCTGAACATCTTGGGCGAGAGCATGCTCGAAGAAGCTGTCGGCTCCGGCATGGATATGGAATTCACCCCGTTTTCCACAAGCGCTAAGGAAAGCTCAATCAACACTCGATTGATCCTGTCCAAAAAAACGTCCAATACTTCCGGTGTTTTGAGGGTCATGCGCAGAATCTGTGAAGGATCTATGATGCGGGTGGCAACCGTAAACACTCCTTCAATATTTGCCATGATGGGAATCGTTCCTTTTGTCTCTTCAAACAATCGTTTTGCCGCTGCCAAAACCACCGGAAATCTGCCGTCTTTTCTGGGGTTTGGAAAGTTAATCGCATCAATGTCATTTAAGGTTTTTAATTTCATCGGAAGGTGGTCCAGGATCGGATCCCCGTCGGAATATCGAATCTTGCATCCGAACGCCTCCCCAATGAAAAAGTTGTCCGGGGTGGGATAAACGAGGTCAAAGGAAACGGTTTCCTTTACCCACAGTTGTGCCGCGGCAATCAGTTCCGGGTCCGAGACGATTTCCTGATAGGATGCGCCCGGAAAATTGGTGGCACCCCAAAGAATCGTTCCTGCTATTACGGGCACACGATCCTTGGGACTGGACGTTATCGCGTCGTTGAAGCGGTCAAAGGCTGTGTAGGTCATTTTTATCCTCTGTTTAAGCTAAAATACAATCACATGCATCCGTTCACTCTGAAAAATCAAACGTTGGCATCCGGCCTTTATGAAGCAGATATTGAGTGTTAACCGGTTTACAGGCCGGCCATGTCAAGCACCGGGCCTCGTCTCTAATACTCGCCCTTGCTGATACCCTTATCCATTTCGGATACGTCGATGCCACGGGATTCAGCCAGGATCTTGTCCGAAAACGCAGATCCGATACCCAGTCGCTCGACTCCCAGATCAATGTATTTTTTTGCGGTTGCCAAATCAAAGATACCAGGGCCTGATGCCTTTACTTTCGTCCGCCCTGCAGCCGTATCCAACATCATCTTCACTGCTTCTTCCGTGACAGGTTCGTAAAAACCGGTGCAGGTTTTAACAAAGTCAGCATCGCACTCGATGCAGACTTCCGTTGCTTTCCCAATCTGGTCCAGCGTCAGGTGTCCAATTTCAAAGATCACTTTGACAATCGCTCCGTTGTCATGAGCTGCTCGTGTGACAGCTGTGATCTCCTCTCCGACACTATCCCACAACCCTGAGCGGGCCAAACCGAAATTCATGACCATGTCAATCTCTTCGATTCCCTGTTTGGCATAAATCTCGGTAAGTGCCTTTTTTGCCTCTTTCCCTCCGGTGCCATGCGGGTAGTCCAGTACACAACAGGATACGGTATCGGTTCCTTTGCACATGGCGACTGCCATTTCAATGTCACAAGGGCGAACACAAATCGCTTTGTAGTTGTCCTCTATGGCACGTTCCAATGCTCCCTTTACCTCATCCACGGTCATCTCGGGTTTTAGCGTAGAGTAGTCGATATAACGTTGAATCTCCATCTGTTTGGTTGTTTCCATTTTTATACTACCTGTTTGTTAAAATGATGCAGGGTGCCGATCCTCATCAAAACAGTCACTTACGATTGAAAATCTGATTTTTTCAGCTGATGGTTTGAGTGGATTCGCGAAAAACAATCGGTGCGTCAAGACATTTGTGCACCACTTTTGGTTCCTTGGCGTTAAGATTCCGCGCGATCACCTCCACGGATTTATAGCCCATGTCGTAGGCCGGCACGT
>JAKSDL010000719.1 GCA_022360105.1 Pseudomonadota bacterium | reverse complement strand
TCCTGGTTTGTCTTTCCTGTGGCAATCTGCTGGAGAACTTCCGTTTCGCGGGGACTTAACGGTTCAATCAGAGAAATTGGAGTTTGATGGGTAGGCAATTTCGTCGTGCTTGTGACATTTTGGTTTTCAAATTCCGCCAGAATACGTCTCGCATAATCGTGAAGGGATGATTCGGATGATTCAGCCTCCCAGTCGCTGATCAACTCTTTCAGTGGCTGGCCTTCATCCAAATAAACCCTTAAATATCCTTCCGGTTCTGCCAGGGAAAGACTCTTGGCCAGGGCGAAGTAGGCCTGCTTCAAATCACCGGCTTGCTTCATTGCCAAGGCCTTAAGGACAAAAATTTGGACCAGGCGTCCTTTACGTTTGTTTGTTTCGGCATTTCCCTCTAACCGGGCCAATAAATCCAAACAACGATGGACTTCATCATGGGAAAGGAGATACTTTGCTTTTGTTATAGACACCAATTCATTTTCAAAATCCAAAGTGTCGCTGGACTCCGGGTCGTACTCGATTGTTTTTGAAGTGGATGATCCCTGCTTCAGCAATAAATTTGCCCGGGTTGAGTTTACCACGGTTCTGGATTCCGAGAATACGCCATTTGCTTCCACTAAACGCGAAGCATCGTCCATTGTTTCCAAAGCTCCTGACAAGTCACTCTCTGCCTGTTGTACCTTTGCAAGTGTGGTATAAGCCAGGACAATGTCATCTGTTTTACTCCAATACATCATGGACTTTATTCCCCGATCCAGATGTGTCCTGGCAACTTCCAGATCATTCCATTCATAGAGTATTTCAGCTTTGCCTGTTTCCAAAATACTTACAGTTCCTTTTGGGAATCCCTCGATCGCTGTCAGATAATCATATGCTTCCTGGTATAAATCGTAAGCTTTATGTAATTCCCCCCGAATAGTGTAAAGTCTGGCAAGGACACAATAGGCACCTACCGTACTGTTAATTGCCCCGTTGTTTACACCTAGGGTTATAGTTTCTTTCAACGTTTCGGAGGCATTTGCAAAATCACCATCCAAAAAATAGACATACCCGAGCATAACGCCGATCGCTACCACTAATGCGTAATCATCTGAAGGTGTATGTTCTTTGGCATAAAGGCAAAGGGCTTCTGCTTGTTTATAGTCACCCCGCATTGCAGTAATTCGACTGCGGATATAAGCTATATGACCTTTAATTGCAGCAGTTTCCGGAGACTTATCAGCGCCTTCAATACCTTCTTCCGCTCTACTCAGATAAAAATCAGCATCATCCAGAGCTCCGATCCAGGAACGTCCCATCGCCTCATAAATACAGAGGAGAGGTCTTTTGAAAACCAATTCACGACTTAATTCCGCCCCGAAATAGCGAACCGATCTTGAGTCGCTACGCTGAAGAATATCCATGTAGTTCTGCTCGATCAGGCGTTCTACCCATTCATTATCAGATGTTAACGATGCGTGGTGAATCGCTTCATAGATCGATCCATTTTGTTCATGCCAGTTTGCAGCTCTTTTGTGCAGGTTTGAGATCTCATTTTTTGAAAACGTCTTATGCAATCGTGCTTTCAAAAGATCAGCAAAAAGATAATGATAACGATACCAGATACGATCATCACCCAAAGCAACCAGAAAGAGATTTGCTTTATCAAGGTATTCAAAAATCGATGTCGGCTGAATCTCACGATTCGACAAATTTGTTTCGTCTGTCTTATTTTCCAAAACGGCATCGCACAGTGGAGCTGATAATTTCCTTAAAACAGAGGTATGGAGCAGGAATCTCTGGATTTCAGGTGATTGACCAGCTAGAACCTCTTCGAGCAAATAATCCAAAATATAACGATTTGTGCCCGAAAACTTTTCAATAAAGTGATCAACATTGCTACATTCCCGAATGTATAAGCCTGCCATCTGCAAACCTGCAATCCACCCTTCGGTGCGTTGTTCAAGTTTTGAAATCTGTTCCGATTCAAGTTCCAATTCCATCACAATATTCAAAAACCGATCAGATTCCATATTGGTAAGTCGCAGATCAGTAGCTCGCAATTCCGTTACCTGATCTTTGGCCCGCAATCTTGCAATCGGCAATTGAGGATCTTCACGTGTTAATATCACCAGATGAACTTGGGGAGGAGCATTGTTGATCCAGAAACTGAGAATCTGGTCAACAGTCCGTGAATCGATCATATGATAATCGTCCAATACAACCACCATCTTCATGTTGTTGGACGTTATATCATTTATTAGCGAAGTAAGAATCGTTTCATGAGGGATCTGCTGGGAAGACTGGATCATGTTCAGAGCTGCACTACCGAGATCTATGTCTGGTTGTGAACAGTTTCTGATAGTCGTAATAAAATATTCAAGAAACCTTGTTGAATCGTTATCCTGCTCATCGATTGATAACCAGGAACGATTGATCTCTATTCCTGCATGTTGGTTTTTTAAAGAAATGTGTTTCAACCATTCGGCGGCTAGCGTGGTTTTCCCAAAACCGGCCGGTGCTGATATCAGAGTAAGCGATCGATATAAGCCGGCATCCAGCTTTTCCAACAACCGCGGACGATGGACAATAACCGGTCGCATTGTTGGTATGGTTAATTTGGTTGATAACAGCGATACGTTCACGTCTAATTACAAGGAAATATTAACTATTTTAAAGGTAACCATGATCCACAATTGAAAAAAAACCTGCAAGTGCATTCTTTGCCAAACCTAACCATTTTAAGTTTTCCCGGCTTCAACGGAAGCAATTCCGTTTCCTTCATCTTCACACAAACGGTTAAGTGACAAACATTGTCCTAAAAACAGGACTTTCAAGCACATTTTTAATAGATATATCGTGCCGAAATTCGCAGGACTCGATCCGTATTTTGTAGCACAAAGCTAAATCAAAACAATAGTCATTTGGTCAACCGTCCTCTAAGCAATGCATATATCTGTTATTATTAATTTTATCAACCAAGATAGTTAACAGAACGCATATAATCTCCCAAAGAATAGTTGCGTAACACGCAATTAAACCATCTGCCGTTTAGTATAATCAGAGTGTCTTGACAAAAAATATTATTAAATTCGCGATACCCAATGTACATGAATCATCTTGGGAAAAATTTGGGTGAAGAATTGCTAAATCACACTGGGTAAGTCGTTACAGAAATCAACCCACACTCGAAATCCAATTCAATTTTTCAGGAATTGATCAAGGTTCAACGGTGAATTTGATTTGGATTATCTTTTAATTCATTTCCCGTGTTTCTGATATCGATATTCGCAAACCAAAAAACCTTTCCCCCAATTCATGCTTATGATTTACACAATGGAGGCTATTAACCGGATAATTATCCATTTTCTGTAATAGCGGACAAGTTGTTTACGTCTCACGCAATAGCAGACTGTTTGCTTTTTTTGTTTTCCAGGTAATAGTAATACTTGTGTTTCAATTGGTTTTCTTATTGGAATCGAATTGTGGTGATTGAGAACGCAAATCAATATGCAAAAAAAAGGAGTTGGGGGATGGAGTTTCTGGAGCTTGATGAAATCAGAATCAATACAAATGAAATCTTTAATGCCTATGAGTTGTTATTGGAAAGGATTCCAGGCATTCGCAGAAAAAGCAAGCAATGGCAATTTCTGGATCTGTGTTTTCGCAGAACAGTATTAAGTGAATCGACCGTTATGCAGAACCTGAAAGCCAATGCCAACTATTACAAATATGAAGTTCAGAATATACTGGAAAGACATTATAATATCGGCTTTCAAGAACTGAAGTATGTTTTTACCCTTATGCATGCAAGAGATGTAGGTCAGCTTGGATTGTACTTAAAGGAAGACAACTATCCTTCCACCTTTGACTATTTTTTATTAGTTAGGTCCCTTAAACCGGAAGAAAGACCATCCCCTGATGTTGCTTCTGTCAAAGAATATCTGCTTAAAGTGGTTTATGAAGGCATCAAAGCAGAGTTTGGCGCTTATAAGGAATTACCTGAAATAAACGAACATAAGCTATTGACCTGGTTTAATCAATCCGGTTCCGCTTTCAACGAGATTATGTCTACCTTAACAGGACTACAGAATCGAAATTGGGTGTTGACCAACCTGTACAACCCATCGCATCACTTGATTAAATCGATGAAACTGGCCGAATTTGATAACAACCACGCTTTGATCCGTACAGTCGAGTATTACTATTTAAAATGGTTTGATCAAAACGAAAATGGTTATACGTATGTTTACCGGGAAACCAATACCCAAACTTACCAATTGATCAACAAAGACGGCATCTGGCTTATAGAAGCCAATCTTAGGAATCTCCCCTTGACCAGTTTACCTAGAAGACAAGCTACCTACAAAAAGCGTTGATTTATTTTGATGTGGGATTGACAGACTGAATAGTCACAGATTATTTTTGAAATATAGTGCAAGTAGTTACTTGCTTACACTATTTTTACATTTGGGAAAAACTCGGTTAATACTTTTTCCCTATTCTGGAATCACTTCAACACAATCGATTTCGAGCTTGTTTCGGGGTCGATTTTAAAAAACGCGAATTTAAAAAGGATATAAAATGAAAGTAAAAAAAATGATGTTTGGATTAACAGTTTTCACTATGTTGACAGCCTTCGTAATTGGTGGAACAGGAAACCTGTTTGCAAATGAAGTTCAGGAACAAAAGCGAATTGAACTAATTGACGTTCTGATTGCCGATGCAAAGCTTTCCGATACTCAAAAGAAGAAATATGCGGATTTCAGATCAAGCCTGAAGCTGAAGAAAGCTGATGTGAAGCAGGAAAAAAACATGGAATTCGTAAACAAGCTGATTGATGTGATGAGCTTCTAGCATTTGTTCAACCATCTGAAGTTGGAAGTAAGTTCTAACAAATAAGTCGCACTATTCAAGTGCAGTTTCAGGATTAGTGTTCTTTTAGAAAAATCGAAAACGCTTCTGGAATGATGGTTGAAAACAGCAATTCAAATTGCTCTGCAACGCTAACTCGGATCATTTATGTCCAATAAAATATTTAAACCCCCGCTATCCGCCCTGAACGAATAACAATAAACTTCAGGGTGGAGAAGTCTCCTACCACAAAACCAACTCACCATATCAAACCGGATACCGGATTAAACACACATGTTTCGCGGTTCCCATTGTCAGGTAAAAAGTAGCCGGTTCCCTTTTTTGGCTTTAGAATGTACATAAAAGCCCTCATCATCGCTCCGTAGTTTGAACCCTTTTTATTCACCCTTGACAGGTTTTACTTTTCGAGTAAAATTTTAACTCACAGTTAATTTTTCCGTTAACCTCATAGGAGAATATTTTGCCTCAGTATCTGTAATTGTTTTTTATTCATTTGAATGGATGTAAACCGATCTGGAAATCCAGCCGTGTTTATTCCGTTCTTTAAAAACAATTACGGGATACGCGCCTACCTTTCGCGTACCTGTTTTATTGGCATGGACACGTATGCGAAAACTATCGTGGCATCTGGTCAACATTCATGGTGTTGAATCCAGATACTGCCCAGGCTGTGGGAAAGTAACAGATTTCAAAAAAACCGAAAAAACCAGGTCCAATTCCAATGGAAAAAACACCTATCATTTCGAAATCTACAAATGCCCCAACGATCATACCTGGAACAAAAAAATAAAGAGCCTGGTTTCACCTAACAGTGAGTGTGAAGTAAATCAAACCAAGACAGATCGTCTAATCTGGAACTCCAATGAAAACAAGGAATCGATCTTGATTTCAATAGAATCGGTTATTGGAAAATGGCGGTTAGACAAATTGCTGTCGGATAACATTGATGGATTGTCTAGAAGAAAGATCTCCGAGCTGATTGAGCAAGGTAAAATTCTGGTGGGAAATCGAAAAGTAAAATGCAGCTATCAGCTTAAAAAGGGTGATGAGATTTGTATTCCGGCCGATAAATCACAGGGTTTAATCTTACCTTAAACCGCCAACATCGGGGCTGAATTGCGGAGATAGACAAAGCAGGCTAATGCCGAAAGTTGTCGAGCAAAAGGTGTTTCAAAAGTTTGTATTAAGTATCAGCCCCTGTTTAAGAAGTGTTGTTAGTTTCTCGGCCGGCAGCGGTTGGCTGAATAAATACCCTTGGACCCTGTCGCATTGATTCTCGTTCAGGAAATCCAACTGTGCCTTGGTTTCAACGCCTTCTGCAACCACCTTGAGATTGAGGTTTTTGGCCAATGAAATCACCATTCTCGCAATCGCCGCATCGTCTGCATCATCCGGCAGTCCTTTAACGAACGATTTATCAATCTTGAGCACATCCAACGAAAACTGTTTCAGATAGCTGAGCGATGAATATCCTGTTCCGAAATCATCCAGGGAGATGGCAATTCCCAAGTCGGAAAGCTGGGAAATTGTTTCGGTGGCAGTATCGATATCGAGCATGACGATATTTTCCGTAATCTCCAGGTTGAGCAGGTGAGCAGGCAGACTGGTATCTTGCAGAATCTCTTTGACCTGATCGATCAAATTGGGATCTTGAAACTGGGAAGCCGAAAGATTAACCGCCACATGAAAATCGGTATACCCCAGGTCGTACCAGATTTTTGCCTGCCGGCAGGACTCTTTTAAGATGTAGTTCCCCAGGGGAAGGATCAGGCCTGTCTGTTCTGCCAGGGGAATAAACTCATTGGGTGTTACAATGTCTCCATCTTCCCGGAACCAGCGCACAAGAGCTTCAGAGCCCACCAGACGTGCCGTTTTCGCGTCCACTTTAGGTTGGTAATAAAGGACAAATTCGTTGTTTTGGATCGCTTCCCTCAGCTTCTGCTCCAGGATCATTCGATGCACTGCGGCCTGATGCATATCCGGGGTAAAGAAAGCATAGTTGTTTTTTCCACTTCCCTTGGCCTTGTACATGGCCAGATCCGCGTTCTTGGTAAGTGTTTCGCAATCTTCACCATCGAGGGGATAAATCGTAATCCCTATACTGGCGCCTAAATACAACTCGTTGCCCAGGATGACAAATTCTTCCGAAATAGATTTTAGTACCCGATTAGCCACCTCCACGGGAATCCTGTCGTCGGTTACGTCCTGGATGATCATCATAAACTCGTCGCCTCCCATCCTGGCCACGGTGTCTTCTTCACGTGAGCAGGTCTTCAGCCTTTTTGCAACTTCCTGCAGGAGCAGGTCGCCTGCGTAATGTCCCAGGGAGTCATTGACGTGTTTGAAATCGTCCAGGTCCAAAAACAAAATGGCCAGCTTTTGCTCGTTTCTTTTTGCATGAGCGATGGCGGTTTCAAGCCGGTCATTGAACAAGATTCGGTTGGGCAGTTCGGTGAGTGCATCGTGAAAAGCTTGAAATTCGAGCTTTTCCTCGTTGTGCTTTAGTTCGCTGATATCATGAAAAACAGCAACAAAATGTGATACATCCCCTTGATAATTCCTGATAGCGGTAATCGATAGCCACTCCGGGTAGACATCCCCGCCTTTCCTTCGGTTCCAGATCTCTCCGTGCCACTCACCTGTTGATATGATCGATTCCCACATGTTTTTGTAGAAAGCTTCGTCATGCCTGTCCGATTTTAGAATTCGCGGGTTTTTGCCAACCACCTCTTCGGCTGAATAGCCGGTAATAGCAACGAAACCGGGATTAACCCTTTCAATGTTGCCGTCCGGATCAGTGATCGTAATTCCTTCCAGACTGTTTTCAAAAACACTGGCCATTAACAGCAGTTGTTCTTCGTAACGTTTCTGCTCGGTGACCTCCCAGGCGTAGATGGTGACCAGGTCGGGTTCTGCATTAGTAATAGCCAGAACGCTAAACACTTTATTTTGTGCTAAAACTTCAACGGACTCAATAGACCTGGATCTCAGACTGGTTCGGACTTTTTCCATCCACAAATCCGGCAATTGCGCTCCCGGTTCAGTACTGACCAGCTCAATAAGCTCCCGGGAAGCGGAATTGGCAAAGACGATCATACCTTCGGTATCAATTTGAAGAACCGGATGTGGATTCTTCTCGGGAAATTGGGTTAGAAATTTTATTCTGTTTTCGCGTTCCGACAAAAACTGCAGTGTTTGATCCTTCTCGCAACGCAATTTGGTAAGATAGAAACAGCTAAAAGCCACCAGCAACAAAGAAAACACATAGATAATCAACAGTTGGGATACAAAATCAAACTGCATCTGGCGGAGCTGTTGCCGAGGTACAAAAAAAACCACTTTCCACTCTGGTTTGTTTTTTAAGCTAAGTTCCGTTTGGAATTTTTTATCCAATTCGCTTTCGAAAGTAGCAAAAATATACAATCCCTTCTTATCTTCTATTGTTCCGTCACCAGCGGTAGCAAGTTTAAGCCACAGATCCGGATCCACCGAATCAGGCACGTTTTCCCTTTGCTCGTCGCCTTGATGACTTTGGGAACTCTCCTTGTTGGGGCCTACTATCCAGTTTCCATTATCGTCTGCCAACAGAGGCATTCCTATCATCAGTCCGGTTGCCAGGGATCTGTATTTTTGTAGAATTGTTTCGCCCAGGTAGTTAATCACCAGAATTCCCTTTTTTGTTCCAACTTTATCTAATATTGGCGTGGCGACGCGAATCACCAACTTGTGGGGAATTTCGGCCTTGCCTTTCTCCCGGTTCAATTCAAAATCCGACATGTAAATCTCATTTTCTGCCAGACCCATGGCCTGCTTGAAATAAGGAGTATGTCGCTTATTTTGCAAATCATCAGCGGCAATAAGAAAAGGTTTTCCGGAAGATGACAGGTCAATGCGCTTGATCTCCCAACCTTTTTCATCAATGATGCGTATCTGGTCGTATGTTTTCTTGATTCTGGAGAAGGACATTAATTCCTTGACTAGTTGATCATTCTCTCGCCCCCCGTTGTTGACAAAGGCTTTCATCTCCTCATGGTTATTGAGTATCAACAGGTCCAGCATAATGGCCTGCAAATCTGCTTGCATTGCATTCTGCTGTTGCTGCATGACATGCCGGATGCGCACTTTCAGCAGTTCCAGGCCGTGAGTGCTCCGCTGGTAATATATTCCGTAAATACCTGCTGTGATGAGGATAAAATAAGGTAAAAAAGAGATCAAAAAAGCTTTTGCAATCCAACGTCGTCGTTCCTGACACAAATTTTCAGAAGATTGAAACATAAGCGATTGTTAAAGAATAAAAATAGTTGTTTGTCCGACAGAAGATTGAATCATTGTTAACGCACATATTGGATTCAGCTTTGACCTGCTTGACATACAAGCATTTGATTTTATTCAATCTTTGACTGTATTATCAATTATCAAATGTTGTTAACTTAAGAGAATTGTGACTGTATATCATCCAGAACGAAAGTGAAGGGTCTGTCAGAACCTTCGAGAGATTCTTCACTGTCGTTTAGAATGACATTTTGGCCAGCACTACTTAAGTCAATGACATTGGATAACCGATAACTAACAAACTGTAAATCACGAGGTTTTATCTTGGCAAACCGGGACATTTACGCCAACCGTGAAACATTGCTCATGATTTGACAACATTGTTTGATAGTAAACAACCCCCCCTTTAAAAATTGGATGAAGATGATCAACGGAAAGAGAAAAAAGATGCCTGGTTGTTTATCACACAAAATATTTGCTTTTGAGCAATAAAAAAACTTTCTTTGAGCGAAAAACCCGACAAAATCTTACACCTTTTCTCTTGGGTAGGCGTAAAAACTAAGCGCTTGTTCTGATAGAAGAAATTCTTTACTTCTAAATTATGATCATAAGTTTAGTGAACAATTTTTTTTTCAATTCATTTCAGTTGATTAAAAAATCATTGGGTCATTTATTAAAAAGTTGCTTCTTATAAAAAAACCGTCCAATTTCCACCAGTATTTTTCTGTTTTCCCGGATTTGATCCAAAATCGATTATTTTTTTCTGATTATCCTTGAAACCAAGAGCAGTTAATACACATTTAACTGTTTTTAAAAGGAACTCTTCGCTCTAAACAACTGGCACATTATATGAACCAGTGAGCACGGTTTCCCGTATCTTTGGGTAACAATAACAACAGTATCTTCCTAACCAACTTAAATTATTAAGAAAATTACCGCCGGCAAAATCAAACATAGGTAGTTTTTAAGTCCGAGGTCGGACAACGAACTCCATAGAGAAGCTTTCGATTTAACTACCCTCTAGCCAACAGTTTAAAAACTCGTGCTTTCGCTGATGAACACTATCTTCGTGACGAGGCTTCCGGTTATGCTTACCGGGATTTATTGCAGGGAATTCAAACATTTCATGATTTATACAGGAGGCAAGTATGTTTTTTAAAAAAGATATTAAAAAAATCATCAAACAAAGCATCAACTTTCTCCGGGGAATCACCGACCCTGTGATTCTTACAGATAAGGACCTGGTGATTCAATACGCCAATCATGCTTTTCTGGGGACCTTGGGTTATTCAGAAGCGGAAGTTGTTGGCAAAATGACCTGTGCCGACATTTGCAAAACCCCTTTGTGCCACACGACCAACTGCACCATTAAAAACTGCATGGAAAAGAAACAGTCTATTACCGGGCAAACGATTGCGGAAACGAGAGACGGTCTAAAAATACCGATTCGTGCGGCCTGCAATGCCATTTACGATGACAAGGGCAATCCCGTGGGAGGGTTTGAGATTCTTTCCAAACTGGATACCATTGACGAAGGTTTTTTGGCCAATATGGCCGATGCAGCCTTTAGAACCGATACCAACCTGGTCATTCAAAATATCAATGACGCCGCCCTGAATGCTTTAGGCTTCAGACGCGATGAAGTAGTCGGAAAGATGACCTGCGCCGACCTGTGCAGAACGCCTCTTTGTAACACGGCTAATTGCACAATCAGAAACGCTATGGACAGAAAGGAAAACATTGTCGGCGCCACGGTCGCTCAAACCAGGAACGGAAAACCACTTCCGATAAGGGCCAGTTGCGGATACCTGACAGATGCAAATAACAACGTGACAGGTGGTTTCGAAGTGATCAACACAATTGACAACCTGGATGAAGGATTTCTTTCTGTGATGGCGGATGCCGCTTTTAGGACTGATACCGATCTTGTCATTCAAAATATCAACGATGCCGCGCTGGATTTTCTGGGATATAAACGAGATGAAGTAGTGGGTAAAATGACCTGTGCGGATATCTGCAAAACACCCGTTTGCCATACCCCGGATTGTACTATCAAGAAATGTATGCAGGATAAAACAACCATCGTGGCCGAAACCGAAGCCAAAACCAGGGACGGAAAAATAATTCCCGTAAGAGCAAGCTGCGGTTATTTGACCGACGCAAAAGGAAACATCACAGGCGGTTTTGAAGTGGTTTCCGATAACAGTGCTTTTGTGGACATGGTAGACGTGATGGACGCTGTGGAAAAAGGCGATTTAACTACCACCGTTAAACAGGAACACCTGGACAAGGATAACGCAATCGGCAGAATGGCGAACGCCATCAGCAAGACAATTTTCAAACTGGCTGAGGTGATGAAGGAAGTAGCCCTTTCCGCCGACTATGTGGCCTCGGGCAGCCAGGAAATCAGTGCGTCGTCGCAGCAG
>JAKSDL010000380.1 GCA_022360105.1 Pseudomonadota bacterium | reverse complement strand
TGTGGCAAATACTTGGCAAAATAAATAAGAACCTGGTGGTTGCTATTCCTGCAATGATGGCACTTGGGTATATTTTCGGTCTTAATTTTGAGGTGAACTATTTAAAAAACCTTATTCTTCCTTTCACCTTCCTGATGGTTTTTCCCATGATGGTGACCCTGAAAATCAAAAAAGTGTTTGAAGGTGGAGATACCAAAGCACAATTGCTGACACAGGGTATCAATTTTTTGATAATCCCATTTGCAGCTTTTGCCCTGGGCAGGTTCTTTTTTCCTGATCATCCCTACATGGCACTAGGACTTCTTTTGGCCGGTCTGCTGCCTACAAGTGGAATGACCATTTCCTGGACAGGTTTTGCCAAGGGGAATGTGGAAGCGGCAATCAAAATGACTGTTATCGGTCTGTTTCTCGGCTCCCTGGTCACTCCATTTTATGTCAAGCTGCTGGCAGGGGCCAATTTGGATGTTGATATTCCGGCTATCATGAAACAGATAGCGGTGATTGTATTATTACCGATGTTAGCTGGTTTTATCACCCAGCAAGGCTTAATCAGGCGACTTGGACAGTCGGAGTTTCAAAAAAAATGGGCCCCACGATTTCCCGGAATGGCGATCATTGGCGTTCTGGGAATTGTGTTTGTAGCGATCGCTCTTAAGGCAAAGGCAATTGCTGCATCACCTGAAATGCTGCTGGTGATAATTGTTCCATTGGTGATTGTGTATGCCTTTAATTTCACCCTGGCGACCGTGATAGGTAAGGCATTCTTGCCAAAAAAGGATGCGGTGGCCCTGGTTTATGGATCCGTGATGCGCAATCTTTCCATTGCTCTTGCCATAGCCATCAACGCCTTTGGAACGGAAGGATCGAGTGCAGCCCTGGTAATAGCGATAGCGTATATCATCCAGGTTCAATCCGCTGCCTGGTATGTAAAATTCACTGATAAGCTCTTTCTACGCGAAGCTGTGCCAACATCAAACTAACGTTTTGAGTCCTTCCCTAATCAATTCCTAAATAGGAGAACTCCACTTTTTACCCTTAAACTCTTTTTATATTTTGGATATGGAAATCACTCAATTTTTACAACAGAACATTTATTACATTCTATTTGGCGTTTTTATTTTACTTGCTTTCAAAAACCGGATTCTTTCGAAAATATACGGCCTTGAAACCATTTCGGTTCAGGAGGCGTTTCAGTTGTTTAAAAAGAAATCTTCAAAATCACTTTTCCTTGATGTGCGAACAACCTGGGAAACAGAGAGAGAACCAGGAATTAAGAAGGCCCAGGCCATTCCCCTTTCCGACTTATCCAAACGGATACACGAGATCAAAAAGAGCAACGGCACAGACAAGCAGATTATTATTGTGTGTCGTTCCGGCCATCGGGCCAGAAGTGCAGGCGTAAAGTTGAAGCGGGCAGGATTATCAAATGTCTATGTGATGAGTGGAGGCATCATTGGCTGGCAGCGAGCCGAATATCCAACTACCCAGCCTAAAAAGACCAACAGCTATGGTTGAATGAACTGCTAACGCTGTGTAGTTACACAGGATCATTAGTTTTGGGTCAGTTGAGACTATATAGATTAAATTGTTGATATGGCTATCGGCTATCCGTTGGACGTGAAAGCTGTTCTTCTGTAACTATTTGATTTATTTATTAAATTTTGTTATGAAAGGTGCTGCTTTAATTATACCGGGGACATACAACTTGTTTAACCGATAACTGAAATTTGCAGATTTCTAGCTGTTTGTTAATACTTTCTTAATCATTTATTGCCAAGATACCAACCTCGGCAACGACAAACCTGGTTTTGATGCTTGATTTTCGAGGTAAACGGATCGAACGGAAATCAATTTTAGAAAAACGCAATCAAACAATCAGTAGTGCCGTCGTTTAAGATATGAGTTACTCAAATCAACTACCAAAGAGATGAAACGCCCATCACTAGTTTGTAACCCTTTGTCACCAAGGATCCAGTTCCATAACCTTTTAATCTAGTTTGTAAACTCTCTGCACAAAGCAGGGGAACGTAAATTGACGCAGATTCCTCGTGAATGGGGAAAGGAATCGGCCGAAAGAAATAAGGAATAATTATGAAAACCAATAGTATAACCAATACAAAAAGTAAAAGAGGAAGAAGAACCAGAAAACAGGTAAAAATCAGCCGTGAATTTATCGATAACGCCGTAGAGGAATACCTGAAAAACGGTGGTAAGATAACCGAGCTTAAACCTGTGGAAAGGAGTCTGTCAGAGATAATGGCAGGAAAGGATACCGTTGAAAACGTGGATGAGATTCTTGGTAAAGCATAGAGTTTAAATCCCGGAATTCCTTAATCACTGCTGGCAGCTTTCAGAGCTGCCACACCACTGGCCTGATCGATCCTGCCCATTCAAACAATCCTGCGAATATCTCCTTGTTAAACATCCCACGGATTTACAATACTCAGGTCTTCAATATATTCAAAGTCAACGGTATTTCTTGTTGCCAATTGCAATTCGTGTTGAATAGCAATAGCGGCGATTTGTGCGTCTGCATAACTGATGGGCTTGCCAATATTCTTTCGAAGTGCCTTTATCGTAGCGAAGGCGAGTGTTGAGTTGGCACTGAAGGGAAGAATACGGTCTTTGAACGCATTTAAGGCCAAACTTGCTGCCTCTGCAAGCTGATTTCTTTTTTTCCCGGATGGCAATATCCTTATGCCAAACTCAATTTCAGCTTTAGATATTGAGCTAATAAAAACCTGACGTGGGGGAAACCTATCGACCCAGGCAATTACTTTGTGATTTCCCTGCTTTTTCATCAATTCTGAGATGACGTTTGTATCAAGCAATATCATTATTCATCCGGCAAATCGTTTAATCTCTTGTCTGAAGTATCAGCCCTTCGATTAGGGAGTTTAAGATCAACGCCTCCATAAGGAGCTACAATCTCCTGAATGGTGGAAGCCAGTCCTTTCTCCGGTTCCGAATCCAGAAGGCATTCTCGCAATATCTCCCTGGCCTCCGCTTCCATGGAGCGATTATTTTTAGCTCCCCTGATCCTAAGCTTGCGCTTAACTTCTTCATCTAAATTGCGAATGGTTAATGTTGCCATGCTTTATCACCAAAAAAGTTGTTTACGTTTAGCTGTTTTGCTTTCAATGTAGTCAATGCTTGCATTGGTGTCAATGGTGTCAAAAATTAAATCTTCCTTAACTATATTTGTGTTTCAACGGAAAAAGTATAGAGCTCATTCAGCCGAAAACCTTATTTGTCCTGCTAACATTGATTTCGATTAAGGGTATGGACTTCAGCCGGATTGTGAATACCTTGCAGAAGGTAATAACCTAGTTGAATAACGTTTTTAACATTGCTTTCACAATACTGAAATCTATCTTTCCCAGACCAAGGGAAATTTCACCAAAAGAAAGATATGCAGCAGTGCGGACGAGTGGAATCCCGCGCAACAAATTATCCCTCACTAACAACGGTGGCCATGCTGACAATTACCAAAGAATTTCTTTTCGATGCAGCTCACAGGCTGTGCTTGAAAAACCTATCCGAAGAAGAAAACCGTGAGATCTATGGCAAATGCTATCAACTTCACGGACACACCTATCGCCTGCAAGTATCCGTTTCAGGTCCGGTTAGACCCGAAGGGATGATCATGAATTTTTCTGAATTAAAAAAGATCGTAGAAGACCTGGTTATCAAACGCTATGATCATACCTTTCTGAATGATCTGGATGAATACAAAGATCTACCGAGCACAGCAGAAAACATGGCCCGGCAGATTTTCCAAACATTGGAAAAAGCCTTACTGGATTGGAACATAGTCCTGCAAACAATTGTGCTCTTCGAAACCCCCACATCCTGGGCGACAGTCACAAGAGATGCTTAAACTATCTGAGATTTTTACTTCCCTGCAGGGCGAGGGTCCCTTTGCAGGAAGACCTGCAACCTTTATCAGGTTAAGCGGTTGCCTTGAACCGTACTGTCCCTGGTGCGATACCAAGCATGCCTGGAACACAGGAAAAGATATGGACCCGGGTAGGATCAGCAGGCAGATTGCATCATTCAACACAGATTTGTTGGTTATCACCGGGGGAGAGCCCTTTTTGCAATGGCATAATGGTCTGATCGAGCTGGAACATCGTCTATTAAAAGACGGATATGACATTCAGTATGAAACCAGTGGTAAAGTTCCGATACCTGAAAATTCCTTGGGTTACAAAGTTTGTTCACCCAAGTTTCTGAAAAATCACTGGTATTTCGACACAAGAAATATCGATCGAGTGGATGTATTCAAGTTTGTTTTTGGTGGTAATGGTGAATGGATTAAAGACTTCGTGCAGAAACACGGGATCGCTTCAGATCGGGTCTGGATCATGCCCCTGGGAGCTTATCGGACTGAACAGCTTGCCATGATGGCTGCTGTTTGGGATTTTTGCGTTGAGAATAAGTTTAATTTTTCTCCCAGGTTGCACACCCTGGCTTTTGATAATCGAAACGGTGTTTAGACATGCTTTTCCAACAAGGTATAAAACCTGTCCTTATCAACAGGTCTGCTGAAGTAATACCCCTGCATGTTCGAGCATCCAAGCCTTTCCAGAAGTTCGGCTTGTTTTTGGTTCTCTACACCTTCAGCAATCACATTCAGACTTAACGATTCAGCCATGGCAATTATAGCTGTGATAATAGCGGCTGACTCTTCCGTTTCCGTTACATCGCTGGTAAATGATCGATCGATTTTTATTGCATCGATGTTGAATTTTTTGAGATAACTCAGGGAAGAATAGCCTGTTCCAAAATCATCAATAGAAAGATTAACCCCCAATTGCTGTAAACCCAGGATTGTATCCAGAATCTCCTTCTCTTTGTGCATGGTTATGCTCTCAGTTATTTCCAGTTCGAAAAATCGGGGCTCTAAATTGATATTCTGTAGTGTGTTTTGAACCAGGTTAATAAAATCCTTTTGTTGAAACTGTCGAACCGAAAGGTTGACCGCCATGGTAAAGGGAATATTGAATACATCGTTCCAGTATTCCATCTGTTTGAAGGCAGTGCTCATAATCCATTCGCCAATGGGAATAATCAAACCACTTTCCTCGGCAATGGAGATAAATTCGGAAGGCAAAATTAACTCGCCATTTTTATGCCACCTGATTAAAGCCTCGGCACCAACAATCTTTCCTGTTTTGAAATTCACCTGGGGTTGGTAATAAAGCAACAATTCATTTCGTTCCAAAGCTTTTCTCAAGTCGTTTTCAATAGCAAGGCGTTTTTGAATGTTATCGTTGATTTCCTTGTTAAAAAACTGAAAATTGTTTCTGCCGACGGCTTTTGCCTGGTACATGGCAGCATCTGCATTTTTCAAAAGAGAATCAGCTGTGCTGCAATCGTCGGGATAGACGCTGATGCCGATGCTGGTGGTGATAAACACCTCTCTTGATTCCAGGAAAAATGGCCTGTTTAATTCTCTTTTGATGCGCGAGGCCACAGTGGTTACTTCCCTTGGATATTGGATGTGAGTAATAATGAGTATGAATTCGTCACCACCAAACCGGGCCAGAAGATTAGGCTCAATAGGAGAATCCAGTTTGTTGACGAGATCACTTTTTCGAACGCAGTTTTGAAGCCTCTCCGAGACTTCCTTTAAAAGCTTGTCACCAACGTTGTGCCCCATGGAATCATTGATACGCTTGAACTGGTCTAAATCCAGAAACAGTACCGATACCTTGTGTCCCAGTCTTTCCGCATCGGAAAGCGAGTAATTCAGTCTTTCCATCAGTAAAACTCTATTGGGAAGACTGGTCAGGCTGTCATGAAAGGCCAGAAAACGGATCTGTTGTTCCTTTTCCTTGATGTCCGTTATATCCCTCATAATACAAATATATGCCAGGGTATCCTCTTTGCTGCTTGTGGTGGTGGAGACCGAGAAGCTCAAAACTTTGTTCTTGGAACTGGTGACATATTCGGTTTCGTAATCCTGAATGATTTGGCCCTTTTCCATTGACATGATATTCTCGATCAGCCTTTTATCGCCTATAACATTTATTATGTGGCTGCCATCGATCTCCTGATCGCTTAGTTCAAGAATCTTTTTACTTTCCTTATTATGCAATTGGATAATCCCACCGGGACTCAAAACAAATAGGGCATCCGTCATTGTTTCTATGATTTTGGGAGCAGCAAACTCCGGTGTGATATGCACCAACCGGTATCTCCAGGTAATGTATGCGACGACTGTAAAAATCAGAAACAAAGCAACAAAACCCAAGGGGTAGCTTCCATAACCAAAAGCCGGTATCAAATCGGTCATACCGACGGCACCGAGCAATAGACAATACACCAAAAGCTGGGCTCTTCGTTTGGCGACCTCTATTTTGTCATAGTTCACGGAGGTCATTAAAAGCATTCTGATGGCGGCCACCTGGTTGAGAGCAAAAAAGATGAAAAAAGGTATTGCAACCGGGGTCAGGTTAAGGAATTTTCCCCATGGATATTGGTGAACATCGTTTAAATAAATATCGGTGAATACCATGGTTAAAAGGAAAAACACCGTTAAGCCCCAGTTGCTAAGAACAAAAGGCCTTTTTTTACGGTTCAGCCTTAATATTGATACTGAAAAGTGGTAGAGGGCAGCGGGTATAAAAATAGTACCGGCGGACATGACTTTGGACCACCAGAAGGCAACCTCGTTGTTCAGGGAAGCGATGATCATCGATTCACCGAAAAGCCAGATTGTGACAGCTGTTGTGCACAGAAAGTAAAGAGCTCCAACCTTGGAAATCCGTTCCATCACAAGTATCAAAACACCAAGGCAAAACACGAGCAGGCATACCGTTAAAATAGCCTGTGAAAGCAAACCGAATCTATAGTTATGCAGATCCAGGATTTGATAAATTATATGCTCGTTGATCATCGGGAATGGGCAATAAACATCTGGTTGGTAACGTCACTCTTTTATCCGCAATCATACACGAATTAATAGGAATTATACATCACCCGGGTTTTATCGTACGATATCGTTTTATTGGAAGTGACAAAAAATTTACTTAACGAATTTCGAATCAGTTTGTAAATTTTCAATAGTTTAAATAATCTTCAAGTTCCTGCTTTTTGGTTCTTGGGCTGAATTAAAATCATAGCATAACAACCAATATGACTAAAAGAAGTTAATGACCGGTTCATCTCACCGGGCAATAGTCTTTATCTAAAACCCTTCGAACTGACATGCCCTTTTCCATATGCTATCCTTACCTTACCGGATAATCATTAATCGCTATCCGGCAAGTTTATATGAAGCGGTGGCTGCTATTCTGACAATGCTATTAAAACGAAAAGCACATTTTAGGGAGAGAATATGCTTAAAAATATTCGGCTTGCACCAAAATTGATAGGGATCGGTGGATTGCTGATATTGATTCCGATCCTGATAGTGGGGTTCATCAGTGTAAACAGGGCGCAAAGCAGTCTTAAAAACGCAATCGATAAAGAGCTAACGGCTCGTTCGCAAACTTTTGCAAATCTCGTTGATAACTGGCTGGTGGAACAGATCAAGTTTACAACATCTTTATCCACCGCCAATGATATTGTCAGGATTTCTTCGAAGTATAATGAAAAAGGGGCCGCCGAAACTCAAGAAGATCTGGAATCGCTTGGCAGCTATTATGAAAGTATTGCGAAATCAAAAAAATTCGGGGCAGAGATTGAAGTTTTGGCTTTAATTAGTTTGGAGGGAAAAACAATAGCAGTAAGCAAAAGAGGGTTTCTTTATATGTCCGTCTCCGAGAAGGATTATTTTAAATCTGCCATGTCCGGTAAAACCAGTATTGGGGAAGCCGCTTTTAACAACGTTACCGGCAAACCTGCCATTCCCTTTTCAGCACCGGTGCGCAATTCATCCGGGGATATTATCGCTGTTTTTCTATATACCGCAGATATTGGATTTCTTTCTGCGATGGCTGCCACGGAAAAAATCGGCGAAACAGGGAACATGAGCATTATTGATCATCGGGGATATGTGATCGGGAGTCCAATATCCCAGGATTTACTGGCATACAAAATTGATGAAAATCCCGAACTGGCGGCAATCGGGAAAAAGATGCTGTCCGGAGAAACCGGTATAGAGCGCTTCGTTGTCGACAACACGTCGTTTACCGCGGGGTATGCACCAGTCAAAAGTTCAGGATGGAGTGTAAAGGCGGCAATACCTGATCAGGAATATTTAACCCCGGTAAGTGGATTGAGAAACTTTATCATCGTTTTTGGTATGGGTGCTTTTTTACTTGCGTTGGGAATTTTCTTTGTTTTTGCTTTCAGACTGGCCAAAGACATTATCAAAGGAGTCGATTTCGCTGAACAAATCGCCTGGGGGGATTTAAATGCAACAATCGATATTGACCAGAAAGACGAAATAGGCATCCTGGCCAACTCAATGAAAAATATGGCTGAAAAGTTCCGTACTGCCATTTCTGATGTCAGTTCCGTGATGGATTCGGTAAAAAACGGGGATCTTTCAAGGCAAATCACGGCAAATTTATCAGGTGATCTTACTCAACTAAAAGAAAGTATAAATGAATCAATCAGCATGTTGAGCGACACCATGGCACAAGTGGTTTCGAGTAGTGAAGAGGTTAACACCGGAACCATGGAGGTTTCTGCGTCTGCGCAAAACCTGGCTAGCGGAACAACAGAACAAGCCGCAAGCATGGAAGAAATCGCCTCATCCATGAGTGAAATAGATTCCAAGACAAAAACTGACGATGAAAACGCCATTCAATCCAGACAATTGATTCAAGAGACTCTCGATGTGGTTGAAGGGGGTAATCGCCAAATGGATGCCATGCTGAAATCCATAAACCAGATGCAGGAGACCGGGGGTAATGTCACCAAGATAATTAAAGAAATTGATGAGATTGCCTTTCAAACAAATTTGTTAGCTTTAAATGCTGCGGTTGAAGCGGCGAGAGCCGGAAAATACGGAAAAGGATTTGCTGTGGTAGCAGAAGAGGTTAGAAATTTGGCTGCAAGAAGTGCAGAGGCTGCAAAAAACACAACAGAACTGATTACCAGTTCCGTAAAAGAGACTGAAACCGGTGTGGTGAACGCTACCAAGACTTCAGAAACCCTAATGGCTATCAACGAGAGCATTGGGAAGGTTAATGATATTATCAAGGAAATCGCGGTTTCTTCAAAAGAACAACGCGCCGCTATTGCAGAAATTAACAATGGGCTCATGCAGGTCAATAAGGTGATTCAAAGCAACTCTGCCATTTCGGAAGAAACGGCATCTTCCGCTGCAGAGCTTTCATCGCAGGCAACCGGTCTAAAACAGCTGATGCTTCAATTTAATTTAAAAGAGGAGGAAGAAACAGAAGAACAGCCGGCAGTTTTGGAAATACCGGATAACTCGATCGAGGAAGAGCCCCAAGACCTTGAAAATGAAGATTCGGGGCTTTTACAGCTGCCGGAATAATGCATCGATATCCAATCTTGATTACCTGCTGTTTGCCATCTCTTCGAGGCTGCTAAGTTTATTGAATTCCAAGGGGATGGCACAGGGCAGTCAGCAGCCGTAAAATCACTGATTCGGGGAAGTCAAAAATTTATCTCGCCAAATTAAGAACAATCGCCATTGACATCAAAAATTCCGTTTTCTATTATCATAAATCGTCGAATGCAAGTAAGATAATGCGAAAATCGGATAATTTTCGCTTAAACATGCATGCCTGTAGGCAAACAGTCAATTGGAATACTGAGCTGCATGGTCTGGTATTTTCAGAATTCTGGTACACCAGGGCAATTTAATTCATCGATAAGGATAATTATGGATAGAAGAGATTTTGTGAAGAAGGCGGCCGTAGGAACAGCAACAGCCGCAGCCGTGACTACAACAATCGGGGCTCCAGCAATTATTGCCGCTCCGAAGATCCGGTGGACAGCCAGTTCATTCTGGAATCCCAAAATCAAGATCATGTTTGACGGGATCAAGGAGTTCTGTCAGATCGTGAAGGAAATGACAGACGGGCAGTTTACCATTAAACTGTACGGTGGCGGAGAACTGATTCCACCCCCCGGTGCATTTGACGCTGTTTCTAAAGGCACTGTGCAAATGGGTTCTGGATCCCCCTACTTTTGGGCAGGCAAATCGACCGCATTCAACTGGTTTGGTTCGATTCCTTTTGGGATGAATGCGCAGATGATTAATGCCTGGTTTTACCAGGGGAATGGTCAGAAACTGATGGATGAACTTTATGACAGGTTTAATCTCGTCGGCAGGAATGTCGGAAATTCCGGCGTTCAGATGGGTGGATGGTATCGAAAGAAAATCAACTCGTTAAAAGACTTCAAAGGTCTCAAAATGAGAATCGGAAGTATTGCCGGAAAGGTATTGTCAGAAATCGGTGTAGCGCCTGTATTTATGCCTCCCGGAGAGATCTTCCCTTCCCTGGAAAGGGGGGTGGTGGATGCGGCAGAATTTGTCGGTCCCGTGCATGACAAGTTGCTGGGACTATACAAGGTAGCCAAATATTATTATACGCCTGGATGGCATGAGCCGGGTCCTGTGCTGGACGTCTTCTTCAACAAAAAAGCCTACAACAAACTACCAAAACATTTTCAAAGAATCCTGGATGCAGCCGCTGCTGAAATCAATCTCAAAACCTTGACGAAATTTGATGAACAAAGTGGTAGGGATCTGGATATCCTGATCAAGAAACATGGCGTTCAGGTGTTGACTTATCCTGAAGATGTCATGAAAAAGGTAAAAGAGATTGCAACAAGAGTTATCGATGAAGAAGCAAGAAAAGATCCTTTTGCATTAAAGGTTCATCAAGATTACAAGGCTTTTCAGGAAAAAGTGACTGTCTGGGGCAAAATGTCTGAGAAGGTCTACTGGAACACAATGGCCTAAATCAGGGTAGTTTGCCAAACCAATCTCGGAATTGGAAATGCAGGATGGGCAACCTGTTGCCCATCAACCGGATGTAGTGACATTGTTAGAGCACCGCCCTACTGTTTGAATTGCAACCCAAAGTATCATATACAAACGCTTGCGAGCGTTTATCCGGCATCTTTAATCCACTCAACAAGCACATGTTCCTTTTTAAGAAAATCATCCAAATTTGCGATGCGATAAACGAATGGATCGGTAAGGTCATTGTTTCGTTTGCTGTTGTTTTCTTTGTCCTCATCATTTTTTGTAATGTCATTCTCCGTTATTTTTTTAACACCAGCTTTGTTGCTTTGGCCGAGTTGGAATGGCACGTGTTTGCTTTCATCTTTTTAATAGGTGCAGGTTATACCCTCTTACACAATGGTCATGTCCGGGTCGATATCTTCTATTCCATGATGTCGCCGAAAGGTAAAGCCTGGGTGGATGTTATCGGTGTTTTGATTTTTCTGGTGCCCTCCTGCTATGTGGTACTGACCACTGCCATACCCTGGGTAATCGTTTCCTATCAGATTGGGGAAGTATCACTGGATACCGGTGGTTTGCCGGCCAGATTTCTGATCAAGGCGGCTTTGCCGATTGGCTATTTCCTGATTTTGATCCAGGGAGTCTCTCTCTTTTTGAAAAGCCTTTTCGTTTTACTGAAAAAACCAATCATGGAAAACTAGCTGATTTTAAGAAACTTTAAATATGGTTTCAGCTATCGGTTATCAGTTCGATGAGAAAGCTTCGCTTTCGAAATAATTGATATGTTAGGGAAATAATATAATTAAAGGATTGCCTTTAATTCCCAAGGAACTTACCAATCGTTTAACCGATAACCGATAACCGATAACCGATAACCGATAACCGATAACCGATAACCGATAACCGATAACCGATAACCGATAACCGCTAACCGATAACCGATAACCGATAACCGA
>JAKSDL010000789.1 GCA_022360105.1 Pseudomonadota bacterium | reverse complement strand
CGGGATTTTTCTGCCAGTACCTGTGAAAGCTATTGAAAATTGGCCTATACAACACAAAAGGCTATTTTAATCCTTCAGAGTTCCGTGCTGCAAGCTTCGTTTTGTTTTTGACCGGAAAACTCGTAGAGATAGTGATTCAACCAAGGAAAAGTTCATTAAACCAGTAAGTTGAAAAATTGACCCAAGGGTTAACCAGTATCGTAAAATTTCGATTATTGTCGAAAAAATCTGAGTAAAATCGAATTATAACGATAAATACTCACTTGACCGAATTCCTCAAGTTGATAGGACAATAATTCAGATCACTTACAGGGAAAAAACAGTGTTGGAAATTTGTCAAAGATCTGACAGATTTAAGTGTATAATGAAATTTATGCGGTCTAATTCAGACGATCGAAATACATTGATTAACGAGTCTGCCATAGGTGCAGGGTGTCGTTTGTTAACTACAAAAAAATGATTCGGAGAGAACATGTCACCAGTTAAGGCAAAAGCAGGAACGGACAGCTACGATGTTATTGTAGTGGGAGGAGGTCCGGCCGGTCTTTTTGCAGCTTATTATTTATGCGAATATTCCAATGCCAGGGTTTTGCTGATTGAAAAAGGGAAGGGGCCATTGAAACGGAAATGCCCGATCAGTAAAACCCAAAAATGTGTCAAATGCAAACCCTGTAACATTCTCTCCGGAATCGGCGGTGCCGGCCTGTTTTCCGATGGAAAACTGAATTATATTCACAAACTGGGTAAAACAGACCTGACGCAATTTATGTCCACCGCGGATGCTGAGGCACTAATTGACGAAACGGAGTCTGTCTTTAATCGCTTTGGCATGGATGGGCCGGTCTTTCCAACTGATATGGACGAAGCCAAAAACATCAGGAAATCGGCAAAAAAGTACGGAATTGACCTGCTGGTTATCAAACAAAAACACCTGGGAAGCGATAATCTCCCCGGTTACATTGCCTCCATGAGAGACTATCTGAAGAAAAAAGGCGTGGTGATCCATACCTCGGAGGAAGTTAAAGATATCATTGTGAAAAAGAACACGGTGGTTGGCGTCATCACAAATAGAAAGGAGTACCTGGCGGGAAAAGTAATCCTTGCCCCGGGAAGAGTCGGTGCGAACTGGGTTGGAGATCTTGCAGCAAGATTTAACCTGGATGTTCAGCAGCGCGGAATTGAAGTCGGGGTGAGGGTAGAAGTGCACAATGATATTATGAGAGACCTTTGCACAACCATTTATGATCCTACCTTTTTCATTCAAACTGCAAAGTATGATGATCAGACCCGAACATTTTGCACCAACATGGGCGGATTTGTGACCCAGGAAAACTATGCTGATTTTGTATGTGTAAACGGACATGCCTACTTCAATCAAAAATCGGACAATACCAACTTTGCCTTCCTTTCCAAAGTCATCCTCACAGAACCGGTCACAGACAATCAGGCTTACGGAGAATCCATAGGAAGTCTGGCTTCCCTGATAGGCGGCGGTAGCCCGATTTTGCAAAGATTTGGAGACCTAAAACGCGGCAGACGAAGCACCTGGCATAGGATCAACAAAGGTTACATAGAACCGACATTGAATGATGTGGTTTGCGGAGATATTGCCATGGCCCTTCCGGAAAGGATTTTGACTAATATCATCGAAGGATTGGAAAAGTTGAACAATGTGGTACCCGGTGTTTCCAATGATGAAACCTTGTTGTATGCACCGGAAATAAAGTTTTTTGCCCGCCAGATAGAAACCAGGGAACATCTGGAAACCAACATCGACGGACTCTATGTCGCAGGAGACGGACCGGGTGTTGCCGGAAACATTGTATCAGCAGCAGCAACGGGTATTATCCCGGCGAAAGCTATTGCTGCTGTGTACAATTAGTTTTTGTCGATGATTACCTCATGCCTGATTCAATTTTAATTCGTTCAGACTGGTAATCTGTCAAGATCTTGATTGATGCAGACTACAAACGGCAGGGCGGCCCTACGTGGCCGCCGAGAGACTTCAAACCTCATCGCACATGCTTCAGCGTGACCGTTTTTACCAGTAATCCTGAGCCCTTCAATAACTCTGCCATGACTTTTTGCCGGGAAAGATTGGTCAAGGTGTCGGTTTGCTTCAAAGTTACCTGTTTGGTTTTCTTTTTCAATTTGAAACCGCGGCTGACAAATTGTTTTGCAAAGCTATCCATGTTCTTTTTATGCTGGCTTCCGCTATCCAGATTGTCAAAAAAGGCTTCAATGTCATCCACCGGGCTGGCTGACAGCAAAAAGTAAAGCTTCTCTTCTCCGGGTATATTGTCGAATGCAAATATCACTTCGGATTCCAAAGGTGGGAAATAGTATTGATTTCCAGCGTTTAGGGGGTTGGTCTGACTGGTTACATTGCTATTGGGAAACACCTTGAACAGGCTTCCCGAAGAGTCTAATGCAATGATGTAAGCATAAAGGGGGATAACCGGTTGAATCATGATACTGAAGCGATCGTTGGTTCGAACGACGGATCCTTCGGGGATCATTTCAATCTTTTCATTAAAAAGAAAGATTACGGCTTCAACAGGCTTGCAATCACTTGCCAGCAATTCCCTGTAATCCCTGCAAACCTTTTTTTTCATGTCGTCACTGTCAAAAGTTCGATATACGGCCCTTAACAGTGCTTGAGTATACCCTTCCATCCCGGGTTTTGTTGAGTTCCCGATGGAATTCAAATGTCTGCCGGACAAGGAAATGTAATAGCCTTCAGGTGACTCGGTAAGGTGTACGGTGTAACTGCAATCATCCAGTCGCACACCACCGGGGGGAGGCGCTTCAACCGGTTCGATATAACGGCTGATTATGGATACGGACGATGAGGTTATCACATCCGTCTTAAAACTCCCGGTGTTGTCAACCAACACATAACATTTTTCCGATGCGGCAAAGACTATTTCTGCAGGCAAGTATAACAAAATGGATAGCAAAACAATAATGCAACTTCGCGATATTCTACGCATCATAATTCACTTAACCTATGAAATTTATTTCAGCAGTCAACACTGAGACGAGTTGATCTGAGTTCGCAAAAAAACTGCAGTTAACTGTCGATAGGGGCCGATTGTCAATACAACAATATATTGGTTTGCCTACAAACCGGCAAATAATTTATGTTTGGGGCGAATTAGTGGATGAATGACAGGTGATTGTGCTGAAGGAGTCCGGAATTTTAACGATAGTTTCCTACTTCAGCGCATTCATGGCTTCAGGAATATCTTCGGTGACAATGAAAATATTGTTCAGATTGGTTAGGGTAAAAGTCTCCATGATGCGATCGTTCACCCTGGTAAGTGCCAGCTTTTTTCCCATTTTTTTGAGGGTTTTGAATATGGAAGCCAGCAACCCGAGTCCGGCTGAATCGACATATTCAACTTGCTCACAATCCAGAACCAGTCCTCTGGCCTCAATTTTTTCTATATAAGACTCAAGATAGGTTTTCATTTCACTAACGGTTTGAGCAACCATGTTGCCTTTTAAAACCAGAATTCCTATGTCACCTTCCATACGGTCCAGGATTTCCATGCTCGTTCCTTTTGATTGTAGGGATTGAATTTGCAAGCCTTTTAATCGTTTTCTTAAAACACATGCTAGTATAGTTGCAGCGCTTATGAAAAGTCAAAGCTTGAAATAGGCTGAATTTGCAGGTGATTTTCCAGATGACTATAATCGTTATTGACAAATTTGGACCTGCCTTGTACTGTTTCTATGAATAGAAACAACCCTGAAATGATTTCTTAAGCAGCTTTAGGCTTGTTGCCATCGGTGTTTCTTTGAATAGTAACAAGCCTTTACCTGAATTTTTGCCAGCTTGACTTAGACTTGACAGATCGTATCCCGGTCAGTACTGTTTCTGATTGCTGAAACTACACCATTGCCTGTTAATGCCGCAATAGCACCGATCGGGAGGGTGTTATGGATAGAATAGAAGAGATCGCCCTGGTTCTGGCTAATTCGGATGACCCAAACCAGATAGCCGAATTCTTACGAAGTATTTTAACCGAAAACGAGGTAAAAGAGGTCTCATCTCGATGGGAACTGGTAAAACTTCTGAATGAAGGTATGAGCCAGAGAAAAATATCGGAAAAGCTTGGGTTAAGTCTGTGCAAAATAACCAGGGGATCCAGGGAATTGAAAAAAAATCCCTCGTTTTTCAAACAGATGATAGATAAGCACTCTGACCTTAGATAGTCCTCAAAATCCCGATTTGACTAGTTGTAACAGCACAAAAGGAGATGTGTATGAGTACCAAGATATTTCTCTCGGAAGAAGACTTACCAAAGCAATGGTATAATCTTGCTGCGGATTTACCAACCCCTATGCAACCGCCATTGGGACCGGATGGCAACCCGGTTTCACCGGATATGCTGGCACCAGTGTTTCCGATGAATTTGGTTGAACAAGAGGTGAGCCAGGAGCGTTGGATCGATATTCCGGAACCGATAAGAGAGTTGTTGCTCAGATGGCGTCCATCACCTTTGCATCGTGCGGTTCATCTGGAAAAAGCCTTGGGTACGCCGGCTCGCATCTACTATAAAAATGAAAGTGTGTCACCGGCGGGAAGCCACAAGCCTAACACCGCTGTCGCCCAGGCCTGGTATAACAAGGAGTTCGGAATCAAGCGGTTAACCACTGAAACCGGGGCCGGTCAATGGGGCAGTGCCCTTTCTTTTGCCTGTTCCCTGATTGGTTTGGAATGTAAAGTGTTCATGGTTCGCATCAGCTTTGATCAAAAACCATTTCGCAAGGTGATGATGCAAACCTGGGGTGGTCGATGCGTGCCAAGCCCCAGTGAAGAAACCCAGGCAGGAAGGGACATCCTGGATAAGCATCCCGATACGCCGGGAAGTCTTGGAATCGCCATTAGCGAAGCAATTGAAGCGGCAGTAACCGATGAAAGCGGTCAAACCCGATATTCCCTTGGAAGTGTCTTAAATCATGTGATGCTTCACCAGACAGTGATTGGTTTGGAGGCTCAAAAACAGTTGGCTATAGCGGGTGAGAAAAAACCTGATGTGGTGATTGGATGCGCAGGCGGGGGAAGCAATTTTGCAGGGCTCGCCTTTCCGTTTGTAAATGACAAGATTAATGGTGTGGATATAGAGATTATTCCTGT
>JAKSDL010000007.1 GCA_022360105.1 Pseudomonadota bacterium | reverse complement strand
TGGGCATTGACGATTTGTCGACAAATCGGCAGACCTAGACCGGAACCTTCTCCGATTCTTGTTTTGCGGCTTTGCTTGAACATATTGAAGACATAGTTTATCTGGTCTTCCGGGATGCCGACTCCCTGGTCGCTGACAGTTGTTTGCAGTGCCGGATAAACAGATTCATTTTTTTCCAGTTTGGTTTCTGTCATTGCTATGGTGATTTTAGAACCGGGAGAACTGAATTTAATGGAGTTGTTAACAAGGTTTCTCAGAACCTGGCCCATGCGAAAGGCATCGCAGATGATCTCAGTCGGAGCCTTTGTCTTGGTTATTTCCAATATCAGGTTGTCCGATTCGATAGCAGCCTCCATCTCGTCACAGGTTTCCCTGATAATCTCCTTCATGTCCGATTTCTGCATGTGGAATTCCATTTTTCCGGCTTCCAGCTTGGAGATATCCAGCAATTCGTTAAGCAAACGTTGAAGCCTGTATCCTCCGGTGTGCACGCGATTAAAATATTTAGCAAACCTGCGTTCCCTTTCTTCGGCCTGGTCTTTTATTGAGAGCTGGTTTTCTACCTCGGTGTCGTGATCGTCCGGCTTTTCTACAAGGGAGCGATATTCTTCTTCAAGGTTGGCAACCAATCTGACAAAGGAGCTGTCGTTTAGTTTCTTAATTCCCAGCTGCGCGAATTGCAGCAAACCGCTGATTGGGGTTCTTAGTTCATGGACGATGAATCCCACCCATTCTGAAATCGCCTTGTTGGTGTTTTCTGCAATTTCCTTGGCTTTCCGGGTTTTCTCGTGTTCAATCCGTTCCGTTATATCCAGTATGATTCCCTGGACACCGACATTCTTTTGATTGATGGTGATAATACTGGCCAATACTTCAATCGGAATTTGTTCACCTGTGCTGGTGAGACCTGTGTATTGAGCCCAGCTATTGCCATGATTCTCGATCAGATTTACCAAATCTGCATGCACCTGGTCCCGCTCTTCCGGAACAATAAAATCGGTCGCTGTTTCAGGAAGCTTGATGTTTTTGTCTTCGCTGGGATATTTAAACATCTCCAGCATCTTAATGTTCACCGTTTTTAGTTTGAAATTCTCATCGATCAGGAAATAGGAAAGAGGCAGCATATTCACCAGATCCTGGAATTTCAACTCTGATTCCTCCAATGCTTCCTTGCTCTCGGTCAGTGCTTCTTTAAAGCGTTTTCTATCATCAATGACCTTTTGCAGATTAACATTGGATTCCAGCAACTCTCTGTTTTTTTGCTCGACTGATGTTAACGCTTCTCTTTCAAGCAAAAGTGAATTTTGCAGTCCCCGTAATAACGAAACAATTGCCCAGGCACTCAGGGCATTTAGCAACAAAAAATTTATGCCGATGACGACCCAGGATTCCATGGGGAATCCGGCTGCCCTTCTCCACCCCAGTGTATCAAAATACAGGGCGAAACCGAGCCCGCAAATGGTGATGGTATTAATTAACAGGGCAATGAGGGTGGATCTGGAGTTGAGAAAAAGTCCTGTTACGACGGGAAAAAAGAATAACCAGACAGGACCGGCACCGAATGGTCCCACGGTGAGTAAAAGAATCATAGCTAAAAGATAGCTTAACACGATGGTGCTGTAGGCCCTGAGTTTAAAAGGCAGTGAGCGTTTTAAAAAGAGAAATATTGCCCAGGCGTAAAATGCCGTATCGAAAACAGCAACCAGCCAAAGGTCCTCTGCCAAGGAGAGGATTACACTGGGAACATAAGCGATAAAACCCAGAACAACGCCAATAGCAAGTAGTGAAAAAAGGATACGATCCTGCCAATATCTGATGCCATCCCTTTCCGTATATTTGGGTGGAGTTGTAGCCCTTTCAATCCATCTTTTTATCTGCTGAAAAAATGTCATAAAATGATCAGGTTTTAACACATTTTTCCCGTATAAAATTATGCCCACGACTTCGATACAATTATACAAAACCAATTCATTATGAGCACGCACTAACGAAAGACCAGTCTTAAGGCAAAGGAACGCCATAGTTAAATAGCGATTTTACCTATACTATAGAGAATTTAAAACACAACTGGAATAGTAAAACAGGTTAACTGTTTGACATAATGATAAATTGCCTTCTCAAAATTAGTGTCCGGTGCTAGCATCAGGCAGTTTAAAGCAGAAGTATCAGGTAAATGTAAAATGTAACTGGTGCCTGAACGAAAAAATGCTAAACCCTTATCCAGCTCCGTGCCGGATGCCGGATTCAGCTTGAAGATTAACGTGCTGTCAGCCGTCAGCTTTCAGCTCAAAACATTGCAATTACAGGGAGAAACCGGCTGAGAGCTGCTTGCTGACTGCTGAAAGCACTAAATTTCGAAGTATCAAGCTGCTTTTAAAGCTTTTATTGGTATCGGTTAAATTGGTTTTCGTTCAGGCACTAACTATCATCAAGGATGAAACATGGGTGAAAGAAAGGTTTTTGGAGGAGGTGATTTTTTGGTGGGTGACATTGCCAAGGAAGATATCTTCATCCCTGAAGATTTTAACAATGAGCAAAAAATGGTCGGAAAAGCTGCTTTGGATTTTGTAAACAAAGAGCTGGCCGAAAACGCAGAAAAAATCGAAAAAAAAGACGAATCGAATGTTCGTGAATGGTTTGCCATGGCAGGTGAACTGGGATTGAACGCAACCGATATTCCGGAAGAATACGGTGGCGAAGGCCTGGACAAGATCAGTGCCTGTCTTGTCAGTGAAGCCATGGGAAGGGCACATTCCTTTGCCGTTAGCCATTCCTGCCAGACCGGTATCGGAAGTTTGCCGATTTATCTTTTTGGTACTGAGGAGCAGAAAAAGAAATTTCTGCCAAAACTGGCAACTGGTGAATACGTTGGAGCTTACTGTCTGACAGAGTCAGGAGCCGGTTCGGATGCTTTAAATGCAGCTGCTACAGCAACCCTATCTGAAGATGGGTCCCATTACGTCTTAAATGGTGAAAAAATCTTTATCACAAACGGTGCCTGGGCAGACGTTTTTACGGTTTTTGCCAAGGTTGATGGCGAGAAATTTACAGGGTTTATCCTGGAAAAAGGATTTGAAGGATTATCCACCGGTGCTGAAGAAGATAAGCTTGGCATCAAGGGGTCTTCAACGGTTTCGGTAATCATGAAAGATTGCAAGGTGCCTGTGGAAAACGTGCTTTTTACCATTGGAGCCGGACACAAAATTGCTTTCAACGTACTCAATATTGGCCGCTATAAACTTGGTGCTACGGCTCTCGGAGC
>JAKSDL010000523.1 GCA_022360105.1 Pseudomonadota bacterium | reverse complement strand
ATTTTATGATTAAAGGTCTTGCTGCCCTGGCTACGGACACCGCAGACCACAAGCTGCGACCCGGGAAGCACGAAGCCTTGCAAGTTGCCGAGTACGCGCACGATATGGTGGATCAAATGGGCAAACGAGTGGAAGAAGCGTTAAAAGCAGAATTCTGCGAACCTGAATAATATTATGCACCAAATGCAGGTGACTTTTCGTATGTCTTTAAATTCTTAAGGTCAAAAGGTCAGAGCAGGATTGAGATTCGTGGTAATTTTTTGTGAAATCGGTGGACATAATACTTATTTCTGAACAGGCGATTAATCAGGGATAATAGACTTCGTGACCCCTGGTTAAAAAAATGTTTTCCTTGAAATACATTCAATTAAAATCGGATAAGAATTCGCCTATTGCCGAATATTTTAGTATACTATCCCCTGATATCCTATAGATGTCATCAGTGCCGGGTATCCTATCAACCGACTTGTTCAATCACATTTGAACAAGCTCTTTAAAAACCGTCAAAGTGCTACTGCCTCTGAATTATGGAAGAAAGACGAAAAAGTAAACGGTATGACATCCACCAGATGATTGAGATGTCACGAAACAGCGAATCGTTCCGGTGTGAAGGTGTCAACATCAGTGAATCGGGATTGTTGGTCAGGATCGACAAAAAAGTTGAACAAACCGGGACGGAAGAATATCTTTTCATTTTTGATATTGAGCTTGAAGAGGGAATGGAAGAGATGCGCTGCGAAGGAAAAATCGTCTATACTATCGAGCAAGAGGGAAAACAGGAAGTGGGTATTCAGTTTGTAGGCTTGAATGACGAGGAAAGCGAGTTGCTGCAAAAATACACCAGGTACCTGGAAAGACAGGGTTAGCGGACAGCTGCGGGATAAGGTGCAGCGACCCGGTGTGGCTCAGGGTGGTGGGCGGATCGCATTTTTTTATTTGCAAAGTTGTAAAGGCATACCTGGTGTTTTATTCAAATCAAAGCATATGTCGCCGTGTTGGTCGGTTCTCAGGAGTTTCCCACTAAATCGTTTAAGAGTCGATAATGTAGCAGCATCCGGATAGCCGCGAATATTGTTGGCATTGACAGAGACCACAGAGAATTCGGGAGCAAGCGCCTTTAAAAACTCAATGTCACCTGTTTCAGAAGATCCATGATGTCCTGCAATTAACACATGCACCGGACCAATAGCACCCGATTCCAAAAGGGCTCTTTCAACGACCTTGTCAGCATCGCCCATGAGCAGCGTTTTTGCTTGTCCAATTTCAATTTGAATGACCAGGGAGTGTCGATTTAAATTATTACTTTTAAATTGATAGGGCCAGAGGAAGCGTAGAATGAAGTTTTGCCAGCGTATCTCACTGCCTCCCAGGATCTTTTTTTGTTTCTTATCTTTCTTTAATGCGAGATTCACCCACCGAACCAGATCCGGTGTTACATTGTCCGGCAAAGGGTGCCCACTGTGGAGGATTGTTGCATCCGGGAAGGCCTCTCTTAAACGGAAATAACCTCCCGCATGATCAGAGTGGAGATGAGTCAAAATTATGTAAGCAAGGTCATCGACCTGATAGAACATCAATTGCTGCAACACACGGGCTGACATTCCCGGATGTCCAACATCGATCAAAGTACCGACATTGTCCTGTTTTAACAGCACCGCTTGACCTTCTCCGACATCAAGAACAATGATTCTATCATTTGCACAGAGGTTTGAATAAATCAGAAAACTAATCACTAACAGGGTAATCTTTTTCATGGTCGAGTCTTAAATTGCGGTTAAGCAAAATACCGGCAAGACAAGCAAGCCAGTTAAAACCGACATCGCGCCAATCGCCGTATCTTTCCGGAAGCCACCATTGCAGTATTTCGTCTGATAAACCTACCACGAGGCAGATCCAAATTGCTTTTTTTAATCCAAACAGCTGAAAAGAGAAAAAGCCAAACAGACCAAAAACGATGAAATGAAGTCGTTCTGCAACGGTAGGAAGGAGTAAGGGAATAATGATGAATACCAAGGCTCCCCACACCAGGTGAACCCATCTGCCGGCCATCTGTTTTTGCCGAAGATAATACACCAAAGATCCCAACAAAACGATACTGACGATTAAAAAAAATAATGCCAGTTGTGCGTCTGAGATCGTTTCCGCAACATATCGTTGCAACGGGCGACCTTTTATCGAAAGCGTTGGAATTATAAGGAGGTTAAGCAACCAGACAGTTTTTAAGAGTAGCAGAAGCATAGAGACACTTTTGTTGCAATGGTGCCGGAAAGGCTAAATTGAGTCAGAAGGTACCTGTTTTGTTGTGTAATAGATTATTAACCAATTGCCCTCCGAAGGCAAAGCCGAAAATGGGGGGTTGGTTTGCGTCTTTATGATATGTTGGTAAAATAATAACATCGAGCAGATTTTAATGATTTAACTCACGTTTCGCACCTGTTTTTGCAGTAGATGATTTATATGGTGTAAAACCACCATCAGCTATTCAGTTAAATGCATTTGGCTGATCAGCTGCTAGCTTTGATACGACTCGCTTCGCTCCATTATTTTGAGTATCAATGTAAACGTACCGAAGGTGCTCAATTTAAAGCTAAAAGCTAACTGCCGGTAGCTAATAGCTTTTATATAAAAGTCATCTTCCCCAGTGAACTGCAGAGCCACTGATAGCATAAAACAAGGGTGCGAAACTTGAGTGATTTAATAAAACCAATGTTTTCAAGCACCAAATTAACGTTGTTTAAATCGTTGGGCACCTTATGAAACTTTGTTCCGAGTTTAACAGTGCTGATGAGGGGAAAATTCATAATATCATTAGCTTAGATAAGGGAAAATTAATCTAATAACTGAGAAATGCCGCAACCTTTTTTTAAACATATCACATTAACTGAGGCAGCTAAGTCAGCAATCTCCCGATTTGTGCTACCAGGGTTAAGTTTAGTATTGATGGCATCCGGTTGTGCAGTCATTAAAAATTCAACCGCACCTATTCGCCTCGCCAATGAAGTAAACGTTATCGAAGACATTGATTACAATCCCCCAAACAGCAACCTAAAGCAAAGGTTGGATCTCTTTATACCCAGAAGTAGCCCGGGAGTTTCTCCTGTTGCTGTTTTTGTCCACGGTGGCTATTGGAAAAACCAGGATAAAAGATATTTCAGGCCGGTGACAGGACTTTATTGGAATTTTGGTTTTGCTTTGGCTCAACAGGGATTTTTAACGGCTGTGATTTCCTATCGTTTGTTCCCCGAGAGTCGGATTGATGGGCAGATTAACGATGTTCGGACAGCAGTTGCGTGGGTTGGTGCACATGCAGGTGAATACGGGGGTGATGGCGATCAGATTCATTTGATCGGTCACTCTGCGGGTGGTCATCTGGTTGCGATGGTTGGGCTCAATGACCACTCCAATGTGCGATCAATAGTTGCCTTATCCCCAATTCTGGACATCGTTCACATGAAAGAATTCCAAACCAGTGATTTCAACCGGGAAATTGTCTTCCCTGTTTTTGGCTCCAGTGACGATGACTTGCGCAGAAGATCTCCAATTGAGTTTTGGAGCAGCAAAGCACCTCCACTTAACGTCATTATCGGTTCTGACGACTACCCCTTTGTATTTGAGCAATGCCGACAATTTTCAGAAAAAGCGCAGATAGAAAACTGGAATGTCAGGTTGGAAACCCTGAAAGGATTTGAGCATGCAGATTTGGTTCTTAGTGTGACCAACAAAGACTCAACTATTATTCAAAAAGCTATAAAATTCATGAGACAACATAATTAATGAAAGCAACACACCTGGTCTCTGCCACATCAACGTTCAGTGGCACAGTCTTAAAAGCGGGTTTTCCGTTCATTTCCGGTGCCCTGATTGTCTGTATCTGTAGCTTTTCACTTCAATTATTTGCATCCGCACCGACCGATTCTTCACAAACAATAACTCAGCTGAATACCGGCGCAGATGGAAATCCATCATGGGAGCTTTATGTTGGAGAAAAGATCTCTCCTGTTGATGAGTATGCCTTTTTGCAGACTAATAACTCATTGCCGGAATTGGGTTACGAGAACATCAAAGTACCGGACAACCTGACTTCCCAGGCAATTCGACTTTCAAATTCCGTATCGACCTCGGTTTGGTACAGGTTGCTGTTTGAAGTAGCCGGTGACTCAGTAGAGGTTTCGGAGAGCAGGAAGCCGATGGCTATTCGTTTAGGAGTTATAAGCGATAGGGATCGTACTTTTATAAATGGAAAATTGGTTGGTGAAACAGGTGATTTCGGTAGCTCACTGCCACAGGCTTATGACAAGCTCCGTATTTACGAAATTCCCTATGGTCTTCTAAAACCGGGAAACAATGTCCTGCATATCCAGGTTGAACCATATTTCCCCGATGAATTGGGCATTTATCGGGATCGTGTCGCTCTTGGCCCGGCTTCAGAAATCTGGCGTGAGTTTTATCTTGAGAACGCAGGTCAGGCAATTACCATAATGATTTACATAACCTTTGCGCTTTATTTTCTGTTGTTTTTTATACGCCGAAAACAGGATCGCGAAAACCTGTACTTTGCCTTGTTCCTTTTCAGTATGGTGACATACAGCCTCTTGCATACACAATTCAAATACATCTATGGCTGGGAGCTATACCAGTTGAAACGTATTCAAACCCTGGCGGTAATGTTTACGCTTCCCCTCTTTTATCAATTTATCCGAAGTTTTTATTCGTTAACATCCGGGAGGTTTGCCCGCATTTGGGACCGAATTGCTTTGATCGTTCATGCAATTCCTTTAATTGGCGGTGGAATTGTGTTGATCAGCCCTTCAACCGTGATGTGGCAGGCTACTCTCGACAATCTTGTTCAGCCCGGCTGGTTGTTGTACTGCATTGGTATCATTGTGATATTGGCAAGAGAGATACTAAAGCGAAATCGTAATGCCCTTTTGATGATGGTCTCGATCTTGATCTTAATGGCCGCGATGATACTGGATATTCTTACAGGCAGGGCTATTCTAAACCTACCTCCGTTACTCACCTATATATTTGTACTTTTTGTAATCACCATGGCCCTTATCCTGGTGAATCGATTTGTCAGCCTTCAGGAGGAGACAATCAGTCTTAACAAACAGCTGGTAAGATTTAACGCAGCATCGCGGCGATTCGTTCCATTCGAATTTTTGAGTCTGCTGGAAAAAGGAAGCATAGTGGATGTCAATCTTGGAGATCAGGTTCAAAAGGAGATGGCCATCCTTTTTTCTGATATCCGTGGATTTACCAGTCTTTCCGAGATGATGACCCCGCGGGAGAATATCGATTTCATCAACTCCTATCTTCGTCGAATGGGGCCTGTGATCCGACAAAATGGCGGATTCATCGATAAGTATATTGGGGATGCAATTATGGCGTTATTCGCTACCAACCCTGAATCAGCCATTCGCGCTTCCATCGATATGCATGAAAAGCTTCACATGTGGAATGAAAGTCGCCAAAAACATCAAATGGTTCCGGTGCGGATTGGTGTTGGCATCCATGTTGGACGATTGATGCTGGGAACCATTGGTGAAAATGAGCGACTGGAAGGCACAGTCATCGCTGATAGCGTGAACCTGGCATCCAGAATTGAAAGTCTGACGAAGCTATATGGTGCTTCTGTATTGATAAGCGGAGATACCAAAGACACATTGAAAAGTCCGGAAAGGTATCAATTGCGGTTGGTCGATCGTGTCCGCGTAAAAGGGAAAAATACCCCGGTTGAACTCTACGAGTTGCTGGATGTCTTGCCATCGTCTGAATTGGAACTGAGATTAAAACAGTTCACCAGGTTCAACCAGGCCATGCAGCACTATGCCGAAGGTAATATTGATGATGCCGAAGTACTTTTTATGGAAATCTATCGGGAATCCAAGGACACGGCTTCCGGGGTGCTCATCCGACGCTGTCGATCTCTGAAAGAAAAAGGATTGCCTGAAAATTGGGATGGAACTACCACTTTGACGTCTAAATAGACTGCTGTTACATCTTTGTACACCAAGGGCAAAGAGCCATCTCATTTCGTGTTTTAGTAAAACTCGGACAGGTATGAGCTCAGGTTTTGCCTGCAATTGGTCAATCCCAGTTTTTTTCTGATATTTTTTCGATGGGTTTCCACTGTTTGTTTTGAAATGGATAACATTTCGGCAATTTGTTTTGTTTTAACCGTGGATTTGACGAGCCGAGCCACCCGTTTTTCGATAGGTGTCAAGTTGTTGGTTTGTTGCGTTTGATTTACGGCAAGAAAATCCAGCAGCACTTTCAGGTTTGTTTTTACATCCTGAAGGTTGATAAATTGCGGAAGATTGTCCTGAATGGAATCAAAGCTGTATCCCTGTCCAACGGAACTTTCGGAGTGGCTGTTTGATGCCAAAAATTCGTTTAAAGTGTTATAAATTCGACGCACATTGTCATGGGAGGTGTTACGAAGTGTTGCCAGTTGTTTTTTGTCGCTGATGTCCTCGGCCAGAATCATATATCGCGAACGTCTTTGGTGACGTTTTCCAACCGGTAAAGAGATTTGTCTGATCCATTTCAAGGAACCATCCTTGCTGATAAGTTGCTTTACCATGGTAAAATGGTCGATTTTGTTATTTTCCAGCTTTGCAACATTTACCCGTTCTGCTGCAAAGTCTTCCGGTGAGCTGATTTCGTGCAGGGTTTGAGTGAGTAGTTCCTCCCTGGAATAGCCGGTTGTTCTGGCATAGGATTGATTAACCCTGGTGAACTGACCGCTTTCCGAATCAACCAAAGCCATGCCCATCGGCGCATGTTCAAAAATTTGATCAAAAAAACAATGCTTGTTGGGACAGGCCAGTTTTTTTATCTTTTTCAAATCTGTAACATCGTGAAAAGTAAACAACCTTGTTCCCTTTCTGATCGAGACTTGCTTAACGTTCATTAAAAAATCTTTTTTCCTTCCCTTGCTATCTCGAATAACGCATTTAACGTTCTCCAGGGGAAGATGCAGTTGCAACCCGCTCATATCTATATTCGGGTAGGTCAGCAAATTATGGATATTCTCCTTTTTTAGCACGTCACTGGTTTTGTAACCGAGAACATGTTTGATGTTGGAGGAGACATAAGTAAAGTTGCCCTGGTCGTCTGTGATAAAGACCGGGTCCCTGAGATTTTCCTGGGTTTTACGATTTATTTCCAGGTATTCGCTTAACGATCTTTCCAGATTCTCTACCTCTTTGCTTACTTTTCCGTTGTGCAAGGCAAAATCTATCGCCATTTTCAGCTCCGAAAGCTTGTACGGCTTTTCCAGGTTGACAACAGGAAGTGTCGGCATGTCTTCTTCCAAAGTGGCCTCGACCTTTGTTTTTGAGCAAACAATAACCGGAAGTTTTAAAGAGCAGCGGATTTTAATTGCCAGCCCCGATCGATGAAGCTCTTCACGGTCGTTTACATCGAAAAGTACAATATCGAGTTTGGATCGAAGGGATAACCTGATTGCTTCTTGAGAAGAATCCGTAATGTCCACGACGCTGTGATTCAATCTTTGCAAGAATCTTATAATCCCCATCCCTGCATTTTCGTGCACAACCAATATGTTTGCTGTTGCCATAGATTGAGACCGATTTTTAAGTGTGGGACGGACCCGTCATCACTTTGAGTCCGTGCGTTGCTCTTCTCATGCAACCCTCTGCATCATCTTCAATTTTAAAATGGCAGGTTAGATGAAGCGGAAGGCTCCAAAGTCTGAAAATCTGCAAAAACTGTTCAATCAAAAAAATAAGTCAGACCAACTGAAGTGAATTATAACAGAAATCTACAATTTATAAACAAATTTATTTTTTTGCCGTTGATACCCATTTTCTACCTACTACATAAACGAAAGGAACCAATATTGATTGATTAGTAATCATCATGTTCCCCCTTCCTGACATTGATAATCGGTCAAAAGCGTGATGCTCCCTGGCAAAAATTCTCAAAAGGAGTTCAAAATTCTGCAAAATCATTCAAACAGTTAACCCCAGTAATAAAAATATGATTACTATACTGATATTGTTAACTATTATCTATGGCACAATAATTGAGACTGTTTGCCCTCATACATCCGTGCAAATTACAAGACCGATAACATTTCCAGGAGATAACGATGTTAAATCAAATATCATTGGCCAAAAAACTTGGTGCCAGCTTTTCATTAGTATTACTGCTTCTTATTATTGTCAGCGTTGTTTCGTTTACCACAATAGAAAACGCTTCCACGGATTTTGTTAATTACCGGAGTTTAGCCAGGGATACAAACCTGATGGGGAGAGTTCAGGCGAACATGCTGATGATACGCATGAACGTAAAGGATTTTATCATTACCGGAAGTGATAAGGACGAAAAGCAGTACTCCGATTTCGTCAAAATAACAGACGATTTCCTGGAACAAGCTCAAACTGACATTCAGAATAAAGAACGGGCAAAACTCGTGGACCTGGCCGACGATTCTCTTGACGAATACCAAGAAGGTTTCAATTTGGTTGTAGAAGCCAAGAATGAAAGAAATCGTCTGGTGTATGATATTCTTGATAAAAAAGGGCCGTTTATGGAAAAAACCCTGACCGACATTCTGATCTCTGCGGAAGATGACGGCGATGTAAAAGCTGCTTATTATTCGGCACTTTCCATGAAACGCCTCTTGCTTGCTCGCCTCTATATGGCTAAATTCCTTGACACAAACTCGGAGCAAAACGTGGATCGAGTACTTGAAGAATTCGGAAAAATGCAAAAGAATCTTACAATCCTCGAAAAAGAGTTGCAGAATTCTCAGCGCAGGCAATGGCTTGCAGAAGTTGTTGAAGCCAAGGGAATTTATATCGCCAATTTCAACAAACTGGTAACAGTAATACTTGATCGAAACAAAGTAATTGATGGCACCCTTGACCGGCTGGGTCCTGTTATAGCCAAAGCCGTTGAAGATACCAAGCTTTCCGTCAAGGCAGACCAGGATTTACTGGGACCAAAACTACAAGCAGCAAATGACAGGGCAGTGATGGTTATCGTTATCCTCTCTTTGGTCGCTGTATTAACTGGCCTGGTTGTTGCCTTTATAGTCGTAAAAGGAGTTATGGCCCAGCTGGGAGAGGATCCCCGGGAGATTTCCCGTATTGCACAGCTTCTAGGCAAGGGGGATTTGAGAATTGAATTCAACAAAACCGACGTAAAAGGTGTTTATAAGGAAATCAAAAATACTGTGGATAACTTAAAACAGGTGGTAACTGATGTAAGGGTAGCTTCGGAGAATGTGGCCTCAGGCAGCATGCAACTGAGTTCTACAGCTCAGCAATTATCGCAGGGTGCATCGGAACAAGCTTCGGCAGTTGAGGAAACCACTTCATCCATGGAACAAATGTCGTCCAATATTGAACAAAATGCGGATAATTCAACCCAGACCGAAGCTATATCGCAAAAAGCTGCTACCGACGCGGAGGAAAGCGGTTCTGCGGTTACCGAAGCTGTCGGGGCAATGAAAGAGATTGCCGGCAAAATATCAATCATTGAGGAGATCTCCCGTCAAACGAACCTGCTGGCATTGAACGCGGCTATTGAGGCAGCAAGAGCCGGCGAACACGGAAAAGGGTTTGCAGTAGTTGCTGCAGAAGTAAGAAAACTTGCAGAGAGGAGCCAGGTTGCGGCGGGAGAAATATCAGAGTTGTCAGCTTCCAGTGTGCAGGTAGCGGAAAGGGCTGGTCAGATGTTGGAAAAACTGGTTCCGAATATCAAGAAAACATCAGATCTGGTTCAAGAGATTACTGCCAGCTCCAAAGAACAAAACTCCGGGGCAGACCAAATTAGCAAGGCTATTCAACAACTTGACCAGGTGATCCAGCAGAACGCAGCTTCCACCGAGGAAATGGCTTCCACTTCCGAGGAGTTGTCTTCCCAAGCGCAGCAGCTAAAAGATACCATGGCGTTTTTTACATTGAATGACATCCGTGCCGGCGAAAACATGCAATCAATGAGTCACCTTCAACTCGGAAACGGCCAGCCTTCCCAAGCGAAAATGGACAAAGCATTGGGAGGTTCGAATGTCATCACACCTGGTATTGGAATGGACAACAACCCACGGTTGCCTGGTTCACCAGGCATTGACCTGAATCTAGAGGAACAACAAAAAGAAGACATTGAATTTGAGAGATTTTAAAGTCGAAATTTAGGGCCAATCAACAAGGAGCGGGGAAGAATCTTGCCGATCCCCCTCCCCATAAGTGTTTATTTAAGGCAAGATTTTGATTCATTATGTGAACGAATGGTAGGGCGGTCCTAAGTGGCTGCCGAGAGACTAGCCTGTTGGCGGGGTCGTAGCCCCGCCCTACCGTTTGAATGGTACTGCGAATAATCTTATTAAAGTGAGGGCTGATGGGAATGCCGGGTAACCGGCATTCCTTACGCGGAGCGACCGGCATGGTCATTCTCGTGTCGCACGCTAACGCTTGCTTCAGTTGCGGAGATAGCCGTCAACTGGAAGCATTTGTTAACCTTTTAATATGCAAATAGTTCTTGTAGACAATTTATTGTCTTAACTTGAGCGTTTTTTGAAATAACCCCAAGTTTTCTAATCAACCTTGATTTATCAACCGGTCTTAACTGATCGAGGAGAATTAAACCTTTTTTCCCTTGAAATGTACATTGAATCCTTGTTGGAAAGGTAAGACCTTTTGAGGTCATTGGTGCTACAATGGCTGTGTTCAATGCTGACATTTCATCAGGTGACAAAATTACACAAGGTCTTGTTTTTTGGATCTCTGAACCCTTTGTGGGATCAAGTTGCACTAACCAAATGTCAAACCTACCAATGGTCTCTTTTACCATTCCCACTCCTCATCTCCTATCAGTGGTGCTTCCAACCACTCGTGATCTGAGTCCTGCAAGTCGTTAGACATTAATGCTTTGTCAAATTGATCCTTCCAACCTTGTCTGACTTTTTTAACTGGTTGGATTAAAAGTCCCTCATCAATGACTTTGAATTTCAATTCTGAATCATGAAGATTAGCCTGTTCAATTATTGCCTTAGGAATTCTGATCCCTTGAGAGTTACCGATTTTTATTAGTGTAGTCATGGTGGCCTCCAATTCTGATTTGTGTGATTACAATATAATTACTTTAAATTCAGAAGTTAAATTGATATGAAGACAACATTTTGAGGGTTAACGTATAGGTTTTGTGTGCAGTGGCGTTTACAAATGGCGTGGTTATCACTATTAATATCCAGAGGTGTAAATCGTTAAAACCAAGGATGATAGGCCATTACACATAAAAGTATGTTGGACGGTGCCAACGTCACTGGTTGGATATATTTGCTAGGGATAGTAAGGCTTTTTGATTTATTTGAAAACGTTTAGGGAAGGCCGCAGGCAGGCTGTTCAAAAAATCAGACAAACTATTTTATCTTTTCATTCCTATTTTTAATTAGCGAAAGCAAGCAACAATTTAATTTCCAAATGTCAAAATGAAGAACCTGACCCTGATTTCTTCACTAACCCTTTGTCTAAATTACACATAACAGCATATTTATTTTT
>JAKSDL010000715.1 GCA_022360105.1 Pseudomonadota bacterium | reverse complement strand
GAGACGTTGATCGATGATTATGAAATATTCAAGTTCTATTCGGGTGAAGAGGCATTGGAACATATCAAGGAAGTAAAGCCGCATGTGCTGCTTTTGGACATCATGATGCCCGGTCTGAGCGGATTCGAAGTTTGCAAAAAAATCAGGGAGGAAGCTACTCTTCCCAATTTAAAGATTCCCTTCCTTTCAGCAAAATCAAGCATTCAGGATAAATTAACCGGTTATGATGCCAAAGGGGATGATTACCTCGTCAAGCCTTTTGATTGTGATGAACTAAAAGCCAAGGTCGGTGTATACATCCGTTTAATCGAAGAAGAGGAAAAGAGAAGGAAGGCGGAGGCCAGACTTCGCACCAGTGAAGATAAATATCGATCCTTAGTGGAAAACTCCCCGGACATCATCATTCATGCTAATCGTTCCGGAGAGATTTTGTTTTCAAACCAAGAATTTCCTGTTGGTCATAACGGATCTATTCCCGACAACGTTTTGGCCCTCGTGCCCGAGGACTCTCAGCAAATGGTGAAAGATGCCATTGATAACGTATTCGACACGGGTGAGATTGTCAGCATTGAAACCGTTAATATTAACCAAAAAGGCAACAAAGCCTGGTATTCAACTCGAATTGGACCCATTGTCAAATCCGGGAAGGTCAACGGCATTACCTTATTCAGTCGAGAAATCACCGCGCAAAAAAACACTGAAAACGAATTAAGAGAGCACAAGCAAGGACTGGAAGAGCTGGTTGAAGAGAGAACCAGGGATCTGATAAAAACAAATGACCACTTGCGACAAGAAATTGTAGAAAAAAAACAAGCTAAAAACAGCCTGTATAAAAGTGAAGAAAAATATCGCAATATCCTGGAAAGCATTGAAGAGGGGTATTATGAACTGGATCTGGATGGAAAACTGACTTTTCTCAACAACTCCCTTTCCAATATTCTTGAAACTCCAACAGACAAACTGCTGGAAAGAAACATCGTATCGCTTAAAGACAGTATCAACCTGCAAAAGCTGAATAATACCCTGGATTATGTAAGTTCCACAGGTAACCCTTCACCGGTTATGAAATGGGAGCTTCCTCTCGACAATGGAACGTCGAAATTTCTGGAAACCTCTATATCACTCATTAAGGAAGGGGAAGATAATGTCGGTTACCGTGGCATTATCAGGGATATCACGGAAAGACACGCCCATGAAAAAACCCTGGAGGGTCTGTTCAAACACGCTGTTGGGACTTTGGCAAGGGCCGCTGAAGTGTTTGACCAGGATACGGGAGACCATACCGTTCGAATTGGTGATTACAGCAAGTTGCTCGCCTCTTTGACCGGAATGAACGAGCAGTATCAAAAAGACATTCGTATTTCCGCCCAATTGCACGACGTAGGCAAAATTCACATTACTTCAGCCATGCTGAACAAAGCGGGTCGACTGACTTCCGAAGAATTTGAAGCGATTAAAAACCACACCCTTTACGGTTCCATCATTATCGGAAAAAATCCTGATTTCAAAATGGCAAACGAAATTGCCATGTTTCATCATGAAAAATGGAACGGCACCGGATACCCCGATGGATTGAAAGGTAGAGCCATTCCGCTGGCTGCACGAATAACTGCTATTGTAGACGTGTTTGACGCACTTGTTTCCAAAAGGAGCTACAAAAAAGCATTCAGCTACCACGACGCACACCAGATTCTTACCCGGGGAGATAATCGACTGAATCCTGCGGATTCATTTGATCCGGGTTTGTTAAAAGCTTTTCTGGCCAACTACGAACTGTTTGTAGAGATACACAAAAAGAGTCTGGAAATCGAAAGGGAATCGGACGAACAGCAATTGAGCATCCTTATTT
>JAKSDL010000876.1 GCA_022360105.1 Pseudomonadota bacterium | reverse complement strand
TTGATCCTTGTAATACATTCGGTTTGTAATGGTTCCACTGCACGAAACGATTCAAAAAACAAAGGCAAAAACAGTCGCTCCTCATCTTTAACCATTCCGGCAATGGTTTTCATGGAGCCCACACCGCTTCCATCGATTAACACAGGATGAAAAAGAAATTTATCCGCTGTTTCGTTCGAGTCTTGTGCCACGGAAATCTGAATCCAGGTTTCTGTTTCATTGACTGAAACAATTCCCTGCCCCTTCATAAGATCGGTATGCACAAGATTCAGTTTGCGACACTCATTGTACATCTCCTCCAAATCCTGCTTTGCTTCCCCAATACAAGCATTTAAGTCCACCTGTTCCTCAAACTCCATCTTGTCGAGTTTGTGACATTCCGCCGTAATTAATGTCTCCTCAGCTCCCGATTCCCCATCCTTGTTGACGGATTTTCCTTTTACGGTGACCTTCCAAAAACCGCTATCCTTTTCCACAGCCTGGATAAAAAGTTCAATATCCCGTTTATCCTCAACGATAAGCGGACGAAATATGGAAAGATTTCGCAATTCCAATTGTTGGTGTTCATATCCCAGTTCCCCAAACCACTGGTAAAGCAGATCGATATAAGCAAGACCGGGTAAAAGATGCTGATCAAATGCTTTGTGATGCTTTAAGATAGGATGATTACTGTTCAATACCTGTTGCCAGACTTCTGATTTTGCAAAGCTATGATTCATTGTCTCAGTCTCATTTGATTGTGACGTCGGAGATACTTCATTCAGTGACTGATAAGTCCGAACATCAACCCTGTTTAATTGAGGTATCGGTAGTGGAGAGCGCTTCATGGGTTTCCTTTCACTTTAAATTGACAGATCTGCAAACTATTTTGTTGAATTGGAGCCTAAAATGACATGAGCATTGGTCCCGCCATCGGCAAAGGAATTCAGGGCTGCAAGTTTTCCCCGCCAGGGCTTGTTTTCACGATTGAATTCGAAAGGTGATGCCGTTATCGGATAATGCTTCAGTGATTGCTGACCGGATAAAAACGGCGGCATAAATCCCTGGTTCAGCATCAAAACGACCTTGATAAAACTTGCGATGCCTTCCGCACATAAAGGGTGTCCGATGTTTGGTTTCATGGAGCCTAACAGGCATTTTTTCGAGTTATTGGGTCGATAAACCGATTCAATGGCTTTGATCTCCAACAGATCGGTGACTTCAGACCCAGAACCATTGACATCAATATACTCAATGTCTTCCGGACGGAAACCGCTTTGTGTCAAGGCTGCTTTCATTACTTCTTTCTGTGCTTCTATATTTGGAGTAGCAGGTCCCGGGGTGCGGCCGTCATTGTTTGTCGCGATTCCCTGGATAGTTGCATACACCTGATCTTCATCTCGTTCCGCTTGTTGCTGGGTTTTCAACATCACCATTCCTGCTCCTTCGCCCAGGACTATTCCTGATGCACGTTGATCCAGAATATGGAACCGGTTGTCAGGGGCCAGCAAGTTGCGACGTTCAAACAGTTGATGAGAAAAAGGACCTGTCAGCAAACTAACACCTCCCACCAGGGCTCCTTCAATTTCATGATTTTGCAGAGCCTGGACAGCCAGATTCATTGCGACCAGAACCGAAGAACAGGCCGTATCCACTACCAGACTCGGTCCCTGGAAATTGTAGAATTGAGAGATGTTCGCCGCCAGATAATTCTGACCAACCGCCAGAATAGGATTACGAGCATTGGTCAAGGTTTCTGATTCAGGACGATGTTGGCTGCGAGCTCCGATATATACGCCTAACAGACGCCCCTGGATCTCTTCCAGGGAGTATCCGGAATGATAGAAAGTTTTCAGGCTTTCTTCCAGCAACACCAGGGCCTGGGGATCCATAGCCCTGGCGTCTTCCCTGGGAATCATGAAAAACTCGGGATCAAACGCATAGATGTCCTCTATCAAACCGGCAAAATAAGAATTATCCACACCCCAACACTCCTTGGGAACGGAAGTGATTGCATTCCGTCCTTCCGCCAATAAAGCAACATATTCATCCAGATTTGCAGCACCCGGGAATCGACATGACATTCCCACAACAGCTATTTTCTCCTTTTGACCGGCATCCATACTTGGCGCAGGTAAAGGTAGCCGTTCTACAATCCGGCTTTCCGGATTCGATTGGGTTATTGTTTCCACAGTCGATTGTTGCATTGGCATCTTGCTGCCCAACTCCCCTTCCAGCCAGTTGGATAGTTTTTCGATGGTGGTGTGCTCAAACACCACAGATGGATCGATCTCTACCCCTGTTTTCTGTGTTATCTGTCGGGAAATTTCCGCCAGGAGAATTGAATCCGCCCCGTAATCCTGAAATGGCGTACTAAGATCAAGTTCATTGACATCCATTCGCAATTCCTTGGCAAACAACTCCGCCAACCAGTTTTGATCCGGAAAAAAAGTAGTTTTTTGAGTGGTGGGTATTTTCCGGGCTTGGGTGTGAGAGAAAGCTTCCGGGGTTACTTCAATTCTATTCTGATTGAGCTTATCAACCGAGTACACACCGGGATTAACAATCACAGGCATGATGACCGGATAATCGGAACTCCTGACTATTTGGTCCAACATGTCCAGCCCCTGTTCATCGGAAAGTGTTAACAAACCGGATTGAACATAGGCCGGACTCCGCACTTCTCCCATGCCGGACTCTTTCCAGCTTGGCCATTGGATACTGACAACGGGACAAGCCAGGTTGGATGACTGTGCCACATAGTCCATGTACGCATTGGCCATAGCGTAATCACTTTGTCCGGCGGCTAAATAAGGGACTTGAGCTGAAACTGAGGAAAACAGCACCACAAAACGTAAGGATGACGATTCAAGTGTCGAAAGCAGGTTATTCAGACCGGTAACCTTCGGCTGTAAAACCGATTGAAATGCCGAGAGTGATTTTCTGACAAACGATGGGTTTTCAAAATTGACAGTCCCGGCAGCATGGATCAGTCCTGAAATTGCCCCCATGCTTTCAGAAATCCGTTTCAATTCGGATCGCATTAAATCTGGATCATCCAGCGGTAGCGCTAAAGCTTCTACCTGAATGCCGGCCTTTTCCAGTTTTTGAATGCTGCGGATCTTCTCTTTAATTTCTGGAGACAAAGTATCATCATGCCAACGATCCTTTGCAGGCAAAGCTTCCCGACCGGTCAAAACCAGCTTTTTTACCCCGTGTTCCGCAACAAAATGAAAAGCGCTAAGCAATCCCAAACCCCTGGTTCCGCCGGTGATCAACAAAACGTCGTTTTCCTTAAATGTTATGTCAGCAGAATCACGGGTTTTCAGGGTTATTTCCTTTAATGTTGCCGCAAATCTTTCTTTATTGCGGTAACAAATCTCAAGTTCCCGGGTCCTTGTTTTGTATTCATCGGCAATGGTTTTTGCCAATTCCACAACATGGATGATTGCCGGATCAAGATCCAGGTGAGAAGCAACAAGATGTGGATATTCACTTTGTAACATCCGATAAAGACCGGCTCGATGTGCTCCGACCAGGTTTGCATCCGAATTTTGGTAACTCTCTAATCCGTGGGTTACTCCCAGAATTCGCAGCTCTTTTGGTCTGGTTTTACTTATCAATTCCTGAAGCAAGGGAATCCATTCCAGGGAAACTTCTTCACTGGAACTGCATCCCACCAGATCGATCCAGCCGTCAACTTGGCTAATAACCTCTGCGGGATCGTCCACCGGATTTTCAGTGTCCAGGATGAGTGCATCCCGGAAGTGATTTGCCAGCTCATTGGCCAGACCAAAAGTCTCCATGGATCTAAGAATCGCGACTTTCCCTGATTCCCCTTTTGATCGGGAAAAGGGAGAAGGCCGCCAGTTCTTGGCTAAATAAAGACGCTGTTGTTCCGGCTCTGACCCGGTAGTCTTTTTCTCGGCTACCGGCAACCAGAATCGCTCTTTAAGAAACGGTGTTGTGGGCAGCGATATTCTTCGGCGCTCCTTATTTCGAGACAGAGAACACCAGTCAACATCTGCTCCCTCTGTCCAGAGACTAGCCAGCTCTTGAAGATTGTTTTCCGCTAGTAACTGCCGGATATGCTCGTCGTTTTGTTCGCCCGGTTTTGCTGTTTTCCACCATTGTTTTAGTTTCCCCTCTCCCTGATAAAAACCGGTCATGCTGGCGACATCAACTCCTTCCAACCAGGATTCCAGTTTGTCGACCACATCCTCCGTGGAGTTGGTGACCAAAGCCAGACGCCGGTTCATAGCTTCCCTTCCGACTTGAAGCGTATAAGCCATATCTGCCAGATCGATGTGGTCATAACTCACGCCTGGTTTCTGTCCGTGTGTTTCTTCTCCAAACAAGGCAGTCAGTTGGCTTTTGTGGATGTGACTCAGCTCATGGGCCAGTTCCCGAATGGTCAGACTGGTTGCTGACTGACCCAGATGCAACTCAAAACCTAACTTCTTGATCAATGCCTGTTTCAGGGACGACAGCTGGATAACATCGATTCTTAAATCGTTCAATGTGGTGTCAAAATCCAAATCCTCCTGTTCGATTTCGAACACCATGGCTAACTGGGTTCTAATCTCTTTTGCCAATGACTCAATAACGCCTGTCGATATAACCTGTACTCCGAAAACCGGTTTTGCCTCCTTTTTGATAAACGCCAGCAATTGATCCACCGTGATTCTTAACTGAGACTCACTTGCCGCAGAAAGAATTAAAAGGCAGTTAGTTGCTATTTCGGTTTTGATCTTTCCAACAGTTTCATACTCCTCCAGAACTACATGGGCGTTGGTTCCACCAAAGCCAAAGGAGCTGACACCGGCCCGTCGAGGCGAATGCTTTCCGGATTTAGTGTTCTTCAACCATTCCCGGGTTTTATCGGCAATATAAAAAGGTGAGCCTGACAAATCGATGTACGGATTAATCTCCTGAAAATGGACACTGGCAGGTATTTTTCCATGCTTCATGGCCAACAACACTTTAACCACTCCTGCAATCCCTGCCGCGGTTTCCAGATGACCAATATTGGTTTTAACCGAGCCCAAAGCGCAATGAGGGGTTTCGTTCGGTTGTACGCCTGATTGCTGATAGAGGTGCTGAAACGCTTTTTTCAAACCGTTGATTTCAACAGGATCACCCAGACTGGTTCCTGTACCGTGGGCTTCAATATAATCAATGCTATTGGGGGCCACGCCGGCTTTTTCATAAGCCTCGATTAACAATTTTGCCTGAAGATTCGGATTCGGCGAGGTCAGGGTATTTACCCGGCCGCCATGATTAATTACGGCGGATTTGATCACAGCGTGAATGTGGTCATTGTCTGCGATTGCCCGGGAAAGTGGTTTCAGTAAAAGAGCCGCAACTCCTTCCCCACGCACATAACCGTTAGCATCTTTATCAAACGTTTTGCATTTACCGTCCGGACTTAACATACCCGCCTTGCTGAAAGCGATATACGGAGAGGGACTGGTAATGATATTGGTCCCGCCGGCTATGGCTGTATCACACAAGCCCTTGCGGATAGCTTCCACCGCGTGATATACAGCTACCAGGGAACTGGAACACGCGGTATCGATCAGTTCGCTGGGACCATGCCAGTTAAACAGATAAGATACACGGTTTGGAATCAGGCAGGGAGACATACCTGTTGCCGTATGAGCATCTATGTCCAAACCGTGTTCTTTAAGACTGTCCTGAAAATCCAATCCGGTGGCGCCCAGGAATACTCCGGTGTTGCTGCCCGCCAGATCGGACGGTTTGTATCCGGCTTCTTCCAGGGTTTTCCAGACTGTTTCGATGAACAGCTTCTGCTGAGGGTCCATTAATTCAGCTTCCCGGGGAGAAATTCCAAAAAACCTGGCATCAAACTTGTCCACTTCATTCAGAAATCCACCCCAAATGATATTGGTCCTGTTACTTTCCTTGTGTTGATCCCCATACAGTGCTTTCCAGTCCCAACGATCTTCCGGAATTTCTGAGACCAGGCTTTCCCCGGCTTCCAGGTATTTCCAAAATTCTTCGAGATTCTCCGATTTTGGCATCCGCCCTTCCATACCGATGACAGCTATCGGTTCCGAAGCCATCCGGTTTGAAATGACCTTGTTGTCAGATGGTTTCCGGTGCACAGGGTTATTTTGTAGATCAGTTGATTCTCCCGAAAACTGATCGATGTGAAACACCTTGTTCAGGTGCTCAGCCTTAAATTCACAGAGATAATCGGCAAAGGATTCAAAAGAGGTGTGCTCGTAAAAGATATCGGGAGTGATCTTCATATCAAACAAAGCACTAAGCTGTTCGCTTAAGGAAACAAAGTTAATGGAGTCAAAGCCGTAATCACCGATCTCCACATCCAGATGGATATTCTCCTTCTCCACCCCCAGCACGTGAAAAACTGCGATTTTGATGTGGTCTTCAACAAGTTGTCTCAACTTCCCTGTTGCCAGACCCGGTCGCAGTAGCTCCGGTTTGAGTTCTGGTTGATTTGCTTTCGTTTTTAGTGGTTCCAATTGAAAAGAGTCCCGTATCTTCTCACCATCACCGGTTACAAACGCTAAAACCGGATCAGGCTGTTGCAGGGCAGCCTCAAATGCTGCAATTCCTTCAGCTGTCTCAATGGGCTGGGTACCGGAAGTCTCTTTTAAGGAGCGAATAATTGAATCAGTCATCTGCATGCCTCCTTCTTTCCAAAATGGCCATTGGATAGAGACTGTTTTTCCCTTTCTTTTGCCCCCGGTACGTAATTGTTCCCGATGGACAGCGAAATAATCCTGAAAACGATTGGCATAGGCATAATCCCCCTGCCCCAGGTTGCCCATGGCGCCTGTAAGAGATGAAAACATAACAAAATAGTTCAGATCTAAGGATTTGGTTGCCTCATCGAGCTGTCGGGTTCCGGTCACTTTGGGAGCCAATACCTGCTCCATTTCCTCGGCAGTTTTCCCGATCAGGAATGAATCCCGCAAAACTCCTGCCGTATGAATAATACCGGTGATATCTCCATATTCTCCACAAATTCGGCCCACCAAATCCGACACTTCCGATTCTTTTGTTACATCAGCCTTCAGGTAGGTAATATTTGGAGCAAAGGACTTTTCCATGTCGTGAGTAATTCCCGAACGTCCGGCTAATATCACGCTGGTATTTGCCTGTTTTGCCAGGTGTTGTGCAAGATGCTGAGCCAGTTTTCCTTTACCACCTGTAATTAGAATTATTTGTTGCTGATCCGACTTTCCGCTATCTTGTTCCGAAGCAGTAGCAGACTGACCTGGAATTTCCACCTGCTTGTTAATATAGCGGCGCCAGTTGGTTCCATCATGGCGATATTGAACTGTGATCTCTTGATCTGCAGATGGATTCAACTCCGAGAACAGGATTTGGCTATCTATCTCCTGTTGTGGTGCTGAGTTATGAACGGCCTTGTAAATGAATTTGGGATTTTCCAGTCGCACCGTGCGACAGATGCCGCTTATGGCCGCATGGTAGGGAATATTTTCAGCCCGGCAGTCTTCGAACAGATAGACCAATCGGATCTCCGATTTGGGCTTTTGCCGCATCAGAGCCTGGGTAAGATGTAGCAGGAAAAAAGGAGCTTTTTTGGCGTCAAGTAACTCTTGTTCTTCAGATACTGATGCCCGAACGATTATTTTGTCCGGTAATTTCCGCTCTGTTGCCAGATTTTCTATTAATCGTTCAAGATCCTCCTTTGATTCAAAATTGAGATTGTAGGTCCGCTCATCGACTTTTGAAAAAGTTTCGGCAGCATTCACCACATCCACATCTTGATCGTCAGAAAAATCAATCGTTTTACCGGTGGTAAACACCAGTGTTGTTCCTGAGCCAACGGCTTTCTTATCACTTGTTGAAGTAAACTCCCCGGGTACCCATCGTTCGGCAATGAAAACGCCCTCGCTTCCACTAACCTTCTGGTTTAGGCTATAGACCTTCTTATCATAAGGGTAGGTGGGTAATGAAACTCTCATGGGATGATTCAGAACTCCATCTTCCTGTTGATACAATCGATTCCAATCGATGGTTGAGCCGTGAATCCAGGCTTTAGCCAGATCTGCCAATAGTTGTTCACACTCGGTAGAGTCCAATGATCCGAGATATTTGACAGACCCGGGTATTTTATGATTGGAGGAGTGATTTCCTTTTAAAGAGCGTCGGCCTGAGATAACCGTCTGCAAAGGATCCGCAGATTTTTTATTGTTAGACAAATATTCTTCGAGACGCTGTCTCAGCTCATCCAGGGAAGGAACCACAGTTGCAAGGCGCTCCGGCATAGCTTCCCTGCCCAATTGCAGCGTATAGGCCATTTCTGCTAGCGAGGGAAGGTTTCCATTCAGATCACCTTTCCGAAAGTAATGTAAGAATTTCTCGACATACGCGTTGAGTCCTTTCTCATCCCTTGCTGAAATAACAATCAGATGGGATTGAACAGACCAGTTTGTATTTTTTCCTTTTTCCTTATCATATTCCTCCACCAGCACAAAACTGTTAGAGCCTCCGATACCAAAGGAATTGATGCCCGAAATTCTTGGCTGGTCCGCTCTACTCCAGGATTGAGTTTGATGCGGAATGTAGAAGGGGTAATCATGGATCGGAATGTTGGGATTAATTTCATCTACGCCAACACACTGCGGTATGGTTTCCTGCTGCATATTCAGCAGGACCTTGGTTAATGAGCAAATACCGGACGCAGACTCCAAATGACCGAAATTGGAACGAGTACCCAAAGCGCAATAATTTTTTTGATCGGTAGACTTACCAAAAGCCTTGGCCAGAGCTTTGATTTCTATGGGGTCGCCCAGTGCTGTTCCGGAACCATGAGCTTCCAGATAGCTTACCTGGTCAGCTGTGAGATTGGCATTATCAAGAGAGGTTTCGACTACTTCCGATATAGCGTTTATATCAGGCACATACCTTCCGGAACCGGTGCCCGAATGGTTGATAGCCGATGCTTTGATGACACCGTAGATATGATCTCGATCCGCCTCGGCCTTAGCAAGGGGTTTCAGGACAACTGCGCCGACACCTTCGCCCGGTATATATCCATCGGCTGACTTATCAAACGTGCGCTCCTGTCCGGTAGGTGAAACAAGCTTCAAACCCGAAAGCATGCGATATTTACTGGCATGCAGACTCAGATTTACACCACCGGCAATGGCTACGGTGCATTCGTTATTTAACAGGGCCATTCTCGCCATATGCAGGGAAGTCATGGAAGAAGAACAGGCTGTTTCTATCGTCATGCTCGGCCCGGTAAAATCCATTGTGTAGGAGATGCGATTTGCCAGTTCACTGGCAAAACAGCCTGAGTTTGCAAATTGCCCTGTTTTCTGGTGGTTTTCCGCCTCGACCCAGGTAAAATCATCATTCATCACCCCCAGGTAAACCCCCACCTTTTCACGGGAAAGGTATCCGGGTGAGTACCCGGCATCCTCAACCGCGTTCCAGACAACCTCCAACATCAATCTCACCTGGGGGTCCAGGTGTTGAACTTCATTAGGTGAAATTTTGAAGAATAAAGGATCGAATTGATTGACGTTCTTTATGAAACCACCCCATTTGCAATCCAAACGATCTCCGTTGCGATCGATGGATATCCAAGGCTCCATATCCCAATGATCTTTGGGAATTTCGGTAATACAGTTGGTTCCCTGCACAATATTGTTCCAAAAATCAGCCAGATTATCCGATTGCGGGTATTTTCCATCCAGTCCGATAATTGCGATATCATCAGCAAAACCGGTGGAAGTCCTCTGAGTCGCAATTGTGCGTTTCATCTCAACCGGCGGAATGTGAACCGGTTCGGGGTTGCGATCAGTGACCGAAGCTTTATACACCTCAGCGAAATCCTGATGGATGTACTCGGCAAGCTGAGCGAGGTTTGGATATTCAAAAAGCAGGGTGGGATAAAGATTATCACCAATTTTATTCTCCAGGTCCTGCACCAGGGACATCAACATGGCTGAATCCAGACCGAGATCGAAAAATCGTGTCTCTCTGTCCTCTGCTTGAATCAACGTATCATAGGAGTCGGCTATTAGCTGACGAATATCTTCTTCAATCAGCTCTTTGCCCTGCAACGTTGTTGCATTGGGAGCAACATTTCGAACAGGCTTTTTTGAGACAGCCCGAATGGACCGACTTGCAGCCATATCCGAACCATCCGTGCGATGTTTGGTGATTAATTCTTTTGTGCGAATCTCCTTAACACCAACACGGTTTAACCTGGCTAAAATCTGCCCTTGCTCATCAAACAATTCAATGTCACTGTAGGCAATATCAGTCAGAGATCCTGTGCAATTCCTCCTTTCGATATAAACGTAACAACGTGCGCCGGGCTGTTTGACCAATTGAAACGATTCGATGTAGATGGGAATCACCGGCTGGGCTTGTAGAAACTCTTCCACAAAAAAGAGCAACGGAACGATGGTGGCAGAATCCAGAAATGCCGGATGAATATGGAAGGAATCAAGATGCCGGCCGGCCAGTTGACTGAGACGGAGATCAGCTAAAACATAGTCATTGTGTTGATACACCTGCCCGGAACCTTTCATGAATTCATAATGGGTAATTCCCACATTCCGGACATGACCATAGAGTTCATCCATTTCGGTAACATTCCCTGCCTGGTTTTTAAGAGCTGCAATGTCGATCTGTTTGGAGGGGGCAACCTGGTTCAGGTATAAATTTGCCTTTAAATTATTCGCAGCAATGCCCTCTACCTGTCCTTGCAGAATTTTTTGACTGTCAACCGAGATTTTTCCCTGGTTCCCCGAGACTTCCAGTGCGATTTCGAGTTGTCGGCTGTATTCGTTGGTTGTGGCAACAGCTTCACTGAAGAGCACATCTTTGATTTGAGTACTTGGCAGATCAAACCCCTTGTCCCGGAAGACTCGCAACAGTATATCCAAAAATGTGACGCCGGGCAGGATACTGACATCATGTACGCGATGATCCCGCATGATAAAATGATTATTCTTAACGTGAGTCACCACATTCAGGTTTTTCCCTTGGGAATTTGAACGTTCGGGACGGTATTCAAGCTTCAATAACGACTCATAAGTAACTTCCGGACCGACAGGTTTTTTTGCCGTGTTTGTTTTTTCGAGCCAGAATCGTTTTCGTTGAAACTCAATTGCCGGCAAGGGAAACCGGGTTTGTTGATATCCTTGAAGTTTTTCCCGGGGACATTCACCGACAAGCAGGTGTGCATTGGTCCCGCCAAATCCAAACGAGCTAATTGCAGCTCTACGCACACCTTCTCTTGGTTCCCAAGGAGATAATTCCGTAACGGGATAAAATGGAGAGGCGGCAAAATCAAAGCGTGGATTGGGGGTTTCACAGTTCAAAGTGGGCGGTATTTGTGCTTGTTGAATTGACAGGATTACTTTGATGAAACTGGCAATGCCGGCAGCACTGAGCAGGTGTCCAATATTGGTTTTTACGCTACCAACAGCACAAACACCCTTCTCTGTGTTTTCACCGGAAAAAACCTCGGTCAAAGCTTTCAATTCGATGGGATCACCAATCATGGTTCCTGTGCCGTGGGTCTCCACAAAACTGATCGATTTGGCTGAGATATCACCTTTATTCAACGCCTGTTGAATAACATCTTTTTGCATCCGGGGATTGGGTGTAGTGATCCCCATGGTATGCCCATCGTTATTGATGGCTGATCCGTCAATCACCGCATAAATCCGGTCACCATCCGCCAGAGCTTGATCCAATGATTTGAGAAGTACCATTCCGCATCCTTCACCCGGTACGAAACCATTTGCTTTCTCATCAAACGTGTGACACTTGCCGTCCGGAGAAAGGGCCTTACCCTCGCTCAGGTTGAGATAAGGCTTTTCATCAAGCAAAATATCCACGCCACCGGCCAATGCCATTTCCGACTCACCGGCAAAGAGACTTTGACACGCCAGATGCAATGCCACCAGTGAGGATGAACAGGCTGTATCAACTACCAGGCTCGGTCCCGTCAAGTTGAACATCTGGGAAATGTGCGCAGTGATAAAATTTTGCCCCGTGCCTGTTATGCTGTCTTTAGCGAAGTCGGCAATGCGTTCTGCATAATTGCTGACACGGGAACCCATGAACATGCCTACACGTCGTCCCCAAAGCTCCTCTTTTTCATAACCGGCATCTTTCAAGGTTTGGACGGTCACTTCCAGAGATTGCCTGATAAGAGGATCGCACTGGGTCGCCTGTAGCTCGGTAAAGCCAAAATAATCCGCGTCAAAATAATCGATCTGATCAATAAAACCGCCCCACTTGCTAATGCTTTTCCCTTTGGCATGCGTGTTTTGATACCACTCGTTTGCCTTCCAGCGAAGCTCGGGAACAATACCAATGCTGGAAACACCTTGGGAGAGGTTTTGCCAGAATTTGTCTTTATTCTCAGCCCCCGGAAAATGGCAGGCCATACCAATCACCGCTATTTTACCTGGTTCACTGGCTGTCTCCGATCGTTTGGCAATAGAGGTTATGGAATGATCATCAACAGATATGGATTTTTGGGGACCGGAAACAGTATTTGTAAATTGAAATTCCTGCGGTGATTGAGCCTCAGGGAAGCCAACAGCCTGCTTTACCTCCTCCTGATGATGCTCGTTTAGATACGCATCCAGTTGGTGCAGGGTGGGGTAATTAATGATGATCGAAGGATCAAGCTCGGAGTCCAGCTCGCTTTCCACTCTTTTGATCAATTCGGCGATGATGATGGAATCCACACCGAATTTTTCAAAATGGGTATTCACATCCAGCTTGTCTTTCTTTATTTTCAGCTCTGATGAAAAAAGATTAACCAGCCAATCCAACGATCTGTTTCTACCCGGCGCATCCATTTTAGGTTGAGTGACCTTGGACACATTCCCTGAAAATGACTTCTTTGTTTTGGATATCTCGGGTACCGCTGTCAATAATTCCGGAACCAAAGGCCTGTCAACCGTAACGCCTGCCATCATGACCGGTCGTTCTTTCCTGGACAAAGCGACTTCAAACAGATCCAGCCCCTGCCTGGTACTCAAGGCTTGCAGTCCCAATCGTTCATTCACAGGACTTTTGATCTCTCCCATACCGATCTCACGCCAGTTTGGCCAGATGATCGACTGAAATTGATCATTCCCCAGGCTTCGCTGGTAAGCAGCAAAATCATTCATAAAGGAATTTGCCATGGTATAATCGCTCAGACTGACAGCCAGCGGAGCTACCCAGGATGATACCGATGAAAACAGAATGAAGTGGTCGATGGGCTCATCTTTCAACACTTTGGAAAGTGTAACCAGGCCACCAATTTTTGGTTCAAGAACCCTGGCAATATCTTTGTTTTGTTTATTAATAAATGCAGGGTTTTTTCGGATGGATAATCCTGCACAGTGTACTACACCACCAATAGGCCCCAACTGCTGTTTGATGCGATGAAAGAAGCTGTTCAGTTTGTCGATATCACTCAAACTGCCTGTAAATAACTCTACCCGGGCTCCCAATTTTTCCAGCTCAACAATTTGCCGGATTTTTTCTATGGTACTCTGATCGGACGACTGGGTCTCCAGCAGGGATTTCCACTGTTCCCTGCCTGGAAGCGGTTGGGCTCCCATGAGAACCAGATGTTTCACTCCTTTTTCAGCCAGATATCCGGCAACGGCTGATCCAATTCCACGGGTTCCTCCTGTTACAACGAAGACTTTTTCTTTATCCAGAGGAGGAGGCACCAGCTGATCCGCGTTTACTTGTGACCCGATCCACACTTTTTTAATCCGGGGGACATAGCGATCGCCTTTCCTGTAGCACACCTCTTGATCGGTTGCAGGTATAGAGAGTTCCCGGACAATCAATTGAACATCCTTCTCTATATTTTCCAGGTTTGCATCCAGATCAATAGTTTTAGCAGCTACATGGCGGTATTCAGCGGAAAGCATTTTGTATAGGCCAGCCATATCCGACCCTGACAGTGACACTTTTGAAATTGACACATCGGTCTGTTCAAAGAGCTGCAATCCCCTGGTAAAGTGGATCAGTTCAAGTGGTTGTTCCAGCTCTGATAACTCCCTTTGATAGCGGATCAACTCCTGAAGCAGGGAAATTTTACCAAAACGAACTTTGTATATGTCTGTCGCTTCTTCATCCAGATCGGTGAGATCAATCAAACCTGAAATGGGTAATCCCCTGTCTAAAAGTTTGAGCTGTGGTGTGTTACGAGAAACGATCTTCTCAGCCAGTGTTTTACCGGATTCGGCCTGAAATGGATTTAAGCCGTCTGCAACATCAGTTGCAGCATTAACAAATACAAGATGAGCCCCACTCAACTGCTTCTGCAACTCTGATTGATATGCTTGACCTGACTCCCCAACCAGGCAGACATAGATTCCGGATAAACCTCTTACCTCGCCGGCCGGCCCTGAGATGTTCCAGCTTTTTTCCAGCGTATAATAAGAATTTTCCGGGATGGAAGGCAGATCTGCACTTGGCGTTGCCGGCAGACCTAACTGCTCATCGTATTCATTTGAAGGCAGGGAGCCAGGCAATGGAACCAGATACTCACCTTCAGGAAGCACCCAGCAGCGTTCTTTTTCAAAGGGATAGGTAGGTAGGGGGACCCTTTTTGCGCTTTCCGCTAATTGGTTATTGGTCCACAACAATTCCCAATCGATCTCAGTACCGCCAACCCAGAGCTGGGCCAGCTTATCGAGCTTACTCCCTTTGATCAGGGTATCTACAAATGCCTTGCCCTCTTCCCCGGAGATCAGAACGTCAGCATTTTCGTCCATTTTAGCGCTTCCCTGGAAAGTCATCCGGTCAACATGAGGCTGCTGATCAGCAAGCCATTGGTCCAGTCGGTCGATCAACTCATCCGGCTCAGAGAATACAATTGCAATGCGCTCTTCCATGGCCTCTCGACCGGTTTGCAAGGTGTAGATCACATCACTCAACTTGTACAGATTGCCGGGCAGAAAGGATGCAACCTGCCCTGTTATTAAATCGCTCAAAAATTGATTGAACGTTCTGACATAATCTGCGAGCCGGTTTTTTGTTTTAGCTGATAGGACAAACAATAAGGGTTCGTCGTGGCTCATGCTTTCAACGGCCGTTTTTTGTGGATAGTCTTCCACAATCAGATGAGCATTGGATCCCCCGGCACCAAAGGAACTGATACCTGCTCTTTTGATTTCAGAATTTTCGGGAACCCATTCACTTAACTCCTTTTGTACATAAAACGGAGATTTTTCAAAATTGATATTGGGATTGAGTTCTCCCGTATGCAGGGAAGGCACCAATTGGCTGTGTTTCATCTGCAGGATGACTTTGGTTAAAGCAGACATTCCCGCCGCTGATTCCAAATGGCCAACATTAGATTTAACCGAGCCGATGGAACAATATTGTTTAGCATCGGTATAACTGGCGTAAGCCTTTTTCAAGGCGTTAATCTCGATAGGGTCACCTAGTACAGTCCCGGTGCCATGGGCTTCCAGGTAACTGATAGAACTTGCATCAACATCCGCTTTTTCCAGGACCTCACTGATCAGGCTGCACTGAGCATTGGGATTTGGCACCGTGTAACCATTGGTTTTCCCATCATGATTTACTCCACTGCCCTTAACAACTGCGTAAATAAAGTCCTCATCCTGCATGGCCTTTTCCAGGGGCTTAAGTAGGACTGCTCCCACACCCTCACCTGGAACGTAACCGTCACCACCCGTTCCAAATGCTCTGCATTTACCATCGCTTGCAGCGAATTTGCTCTGGCTGAGTTGCAGATATTTATTGGGATGGGTCATCAGATTTACCCCGCCCGCCACAGCCAGTTCGCAATCACCTGAGCGTATGCTTTGCATGGCCAGATGAATTGCGGTGAGAGAAGATGAACACATGGTATCAAGGGCGATGCTCGGTCCGTCAAAATTCATCCAATAGGAAATACGATTGGCGATTGAAGAATAGGAGGTGTAACCGGCCTTGTTTTCACCTCGCAACAGGTCTTCAGCGCCTACCAATTGGTACCAGCCATACATCACACCAACAAACACACCCACTTTTGCCTGATTCAGTTTATCCCGGCGATACCCGGCATTTTCCACGGTTTCCCAAACGGTTTGTAAAAACAGCCTTTCCTGTGGGTCGATGGTTTCAGCTTCTCTTGGTGAGATATTAAAAAACAAGGGATCAAATCGATCGATCCGGTTTAAGAAACCTCCCCACTTGGTGTAGGACGATCCAAGTTTGCTTTTGTCCGTGTCGAAGAGTGATTCATAGTCCCACCTGTCTTTGGGAATCTCAGTTACACAATCCAGTCCCTGTTTCAAATTGGACCAAAATTCCGCCAAATTTTCTGCCTGGGGATAGTGACCGCTCAATCCGATGATAGCTATCCCGGAATTGTCCCCTTCGAATTGTCCGACGCTGGTTTTGGCTCGCTTCTGTAGTGATTGAAATCGCGGATTAGTGGGTGTTGGTGAAGTTGTGATCGAGACCGAATCATCAGTCGATACAGTGTTTTTTGGCTGGTGTTGACCAAAGACTTCTACAATCTGTTCCTGGTGATTTTCATAAAAATAGTCCGATAATTCGGCAATGGTTCTGTATTCAAAAAACAGGGTCTTGGAGATGTCACCAAATGTTTCCTCAAGTTCACGATTAAGGTTTGAAATCATGATGGAATTGATACCAAACTTCTCGAACGCTTTGTTGGCATGTAATTTTTGCCTGGGAAGTTTGGTGACTTTCTCAAGTAACCCGGTCAGGAAATTATCCAATTGAGCCTTCAATGCGGCATTTTCTTCTGTTGCAGGCAGGGTCGCAGGTTGTTTTTTGGTTACTTTCGATTGGCCGGCTGTTGCAGAATCAGAAATTCACAAATCAAACACTTTGCAATCACTGGTAGCTTCAATAACCAGAAGTTGGTTGACATCAGCCCGTAACCCCTTTTCAAAAGCTTCCAGTCCTTTCTTTGTACTCAGGGGCAACAATCCCA
>JAKSDL010000884.1 GCA_022360105.1 Pseudomonadota bacterium | reverse complement strand
GAACTGGCAAAAAAGGGTATCAAGTATGATTACTTCGCAACGGGACATTACGCCAGGGTTGAATACAACGAGCTATATAAAAGAAAGGTTTTGAAAAAGGCCGCTGATACCAATAAAGACCAGACATACTTTCTGGCGGCTTTGACAACGGAAGAGTTACAGAAAGCTTTGTTTCCACTGGGAGATAAAACAAAAGAGGAAGTCTGGAAACTTGCGAAACACCTGGTACCATCTGTTAGCTCAAAAAGTGAGAGTCAGGATTTCATCGCCGGGGGATATCATCAGCTGTTCAATAAAACCAATCTTCCCGGTCCGATTGTTAATCGACGGGGCAAGGTAATCGGCAAACACCCGGGCATTGAGTATTTCACCATTGGACAAAGAAAGGGTCTTGGTCTGGCCTCATCTGATCCAATGTATGTCACAGCCAAGGATGCAAAATCGAATACCGTTATTGTGGGAACGAAGGAGGAACTCTATAAATCCGGTTTGATCGCCACCCGGTTAAACTGGCACTTGTGGGATAACTTGTTATCCCCAATGGAAATGAAATCGAAAATAAGGTTAGGTCATGACGAATCACAATCTCACGTGATTCCGCTGGAAGACGGATCGGTGCAGGTTGAATTTGTAGAACCACAATCGGCAATAACACCGGGGCAGACCATTGTGTTCTATCTTGGAGATATGATTGCGGGCAGTGGTACCATCACCAGGGGGTTGACATGAATAGTATTCCGGAAGGCAAACTTAGAACACTGAGAAAGGTGATAAAAGATAAAGGCTCACTAGCTGTGGCCTACTCAGGGGGAATTGACAGCACTTTGATCTCCAAAATAGCTTATGAGCAACTTGGTGACCGATCGATGGCTGTCACCATTAAGTCTGAATCCTACTCAAAGCGGGAATTGGAGGTTGCTGAAACCGTTGCTGCAGAAATTGGTATTGCTCACGAAGTGGTCGCGAAAAGCGAACTACAAAACAACAACTATGTGCAGAACCCGGTTAATCGATGTTACTTCTGTAAAAAAAGCGAAATGGCGACATTGAGGCAAGTGGCCCGGAAAAATGGAATTGAACATGTGGCTTTTGGGGTGAACATGTCCGATTTTGGAGAGCATCGTCCCGGGTTAAAGGCTTTGGAAGAAGATGAAGCGTTTCACCCCCTGGTCGCAGCAAATCTGAATAAGTCGGAGATTACAGCATTGGCTGAACACCTGGGGCTTTCAAATCACGACCTCCCTTCAACAACCTGCCTGGCCTCCCGAATTCCTTATGGCCAGAGAATAACCCTTGAGAAATTAAACCAGATAGAACAAGCCGAAGAACTGCTTTTTAAAATTGGCATCAGTCAATCTCGGGTGAGAAATTACGGTGACATGGCAAGAATCGAAGTCCCCCGGGAAGAGATCTCACTGCTACTCGAACACCGCGAATCCATCATCAGCACCATGAAACAACTGGGCTTCTCCTACATCACCCTGGACCTGGAAGGTTATCGCTCCGGAAGTATGAATGAAGTTCTTTAGAATCATTGGCAGAGTTTTTTGTTGGGAATTGATTATTAAGCCTGTTTCGGCTGGAATAAGCTAACATTTGAATGAACGTTCAATTCCGAAAATCATACTATTTCTCCGTATTAAAAATGGCTCCTTCAATGCGGTGAATTTCCTGTGACATTTTTAGAAGCAATGCCCTGCCCTCTCTGGCAAGTTCCCTGATCTCTTCGATTGTCAGGCTTTCGTTGGTGATAATTTCCTCCAAAACCTCTTGGACAGTTTCCATAGAATAGCTCCTCTTTGTGTTGGTTAATCCGATTTTCTACGGGAAACCTACACCATTATTCAACAAAATTCCACAGAGAAACTTTTCCTTTATCCTCAGATACCTGGATCTTGTTGAATGATAATTTATTCGTGCGCATGAGATAAGGATTTTGACCAAAAAAAAATGAGTATGGCAGCGGAATTGACCGGTTTTCTGTTTGCTAACCTGCTTGAAATGGATATGCTTCCCCTATGAGTGAATGAACAGCGCTCCAAGACTTTATTTTATTGTATGAAAAATCGAAGCGATCAAATGAGACATGGCAAAATCAACAATTTTCAAAGTAACTTTTATCAATAACGGCAAGCTATACGAAGTCTACGCAAAACAGGTCTGTCAAAGTACCTTATTGGGGTTTGTAGAGATTGGGGATTATGTTTTTGATAAAAACAGCGGCATTGTCATAGATCCTTCGGAAGAGCGGCTGAAAAAGGAGTTTTCAGACATCAAGCGATCCTATATTCCCATGCATTCCGTCATTCGCATTGATGAAGTAAAGAAAAAAGGCATCAGCAAGATTTCCGATCTTCCCAAAGATGGCAACATCATCTCACCCTTTCCCGGAAATCCCCTGGTCACTTCGAATACTGATAAACCAGGCTCGGATTAGAACTTATCTGTTTAACGGTTCTTTTGCCGTATCTTTTTCTTTATCAGTTAACAGGCCGGTAAATACGTAAACCAGACTGCCACCGTCGGTTATTTGCAATTCCGCTACCCCTTCAGTGCACATGCCTTCCAGGATTGATTTGCTTTCATCCAGACTCAGTGCAGTTTCCATGGTAACTTCTGCAATAGTCAATCTGCCGTTGTTTTTCTTAGCAGCTTTTAACACCAGGGATTGCTTTTCCTGAACATTGAGTTTGGAGTTGTTCTGGCTGGAATTGCCTTTATTGCCAATAACCTGTTTAAGCAGATCAAAAATAAAAGTGAGCAAGCGAACAGGAGGGGGTGTACAACCGAAATTATTACTTCTTTTTCTCATGGAACTCCGATTTTTAAACCTGAAATTGAAAGGGCCGGCCTTGCAAGTTCTTCAAATCTTCAATACTTCTTCCGACTGTCTTAGGGAAAAAACTCTTAGTTTTTATACGTAAGTGGATTTGGTAGTCAACACTAATAGACAGTGTAACCCGGATAACGGTAAAGCTGTAAGTTAAAGTGGTAACATATTGAAATATTTAACCCTGAAGCATATATTTAACAACTTATTAGTGAATTTCGGATCTATTTTACCAGAAACCTGAAGTAACTGAAAATATAACAAAATGGAATTGACTGCAAGAGTCATCAAGCTATAAGTTATTCACCACCTTTCAGAACAGGTTTATAGATAGGGAGTTGTTTTGAAAATTGACAAAGCATTCAATCAAGCGGGAGGCACAAATGAATAATCTTACTTTCAAACCTCTAACTCCGGATTGTTGGAAAGACTTTGAGGAATTATTTGGAGAAAAAGGGGCCTGCCAGGGCTGCTGGTGCATGTATTTTAGGATCACCAGTAAGGAATTTAAAAACAATACCGGCGATGGAAACAAGCAGGCTATTAAAGCATTAGTAACATCCGGTACAATGCCAGGAATTCTGGCCTTTCAGAACGGAAAAGCGGTAGGGTGGTGTTCGTTTGGCCCCAGAACTGATTTTATCAGGTTAAAGACTTCACGGTTTTGCAAGGCCATTGACGACAAACCGGTCTGGTCGATCGTTTGTTTTTTCATTCACAAAAGCCACCGTAAACAAGGCATTTCCCAGGCTCTGCTTCAAGCGGCAATCGATTATATGAAAAAGCAGAAAGTCAAAATCATTGAAGCCTATGCAATCAGTCCCAAAGCAGGGAAAAAACCGTCCAACGTCGATGCTTACGTCGGACCGGAAGCCATTTATAAAAAAGCAGGATTCAAAGTAGTAGCCAGGCGTGCTGAGCATCGCCCTATCATGCGATACGTTGTTCAGGATTAAATGATCATATCGTAGATGATATTGCCAACAGTCTGTATCGTTTTTTCCAGTTTCTTATCCAACGCCTGTCCGCATCCGATTCGTATGCAATTTCGATATTTACCGGATCCGGAGGACAGCACGCCTGGTACGACCAGGATGTTGTCCTGCAAGGCTTCTTTATACAACTCCACAGCATCAATAGAATCATTCAACTGTACCCAGAGATTCAGTCCCCCTTCGGGAGAAGAAATCTTAGTGTCTTTGGGGAAGTATCGCATAACGGCCCTGGTAATATCAAACATCTGTTTTCTTAATTCATTTTGAATCTGGCGGAGCTGCCTGTCGTACGAACCGTTTCTCATGAACTGAACAATCAAGTGTTGATTCAACTTGGTGCTGGATAAATTCAGGTTGGATTTCACCTCCATTATCCTATCCAAAAACCGACCCGGAATGATCCAGCCAACCTTGAGACCTGGTGCCAGCGTTTTTGAGAACGAAGAACAATACAAAACCAGTCCTTTTTGATCAAAGGATTTCAGGGTTGGTGGCCGCTGTTCATGAAAATGCAGATCACCGAAAACATCATCCTCAATAATTGGAATTTCCATCCTGTTCAACAATTCAACCAGCTTTTTTCTGTTTTCAGTCGGCATCACAAAACCCAGCGGATTTTGATAACTGGGATTGAGCAGGCAGGCCTTTACATTACAGGACTTCAACTTGTCTTCCAGCTTCTCAAGGTCAACGCCTTCATTCAGGGTAGTCGGCAATTCCAGGGCATACATGGATTTCTCCTCAATCTGCTGGAGAAACCCTCTATAAGTGGGAGACTCTACTCCAATCACATCACCCGGCCTGGCAACAACAGTTAAACAGATACTGACTGCCTCTACGCACCCATTTGTGATGACCACGTCGCCGGATGAAGTTCGTTCATGATAACCAAGAGATCGCTTGGCAATTTGTCGTCTGAGATCCAAACTACCCTGGGTCCAATCATAACCAAACACATCCTCCAATGCTTGCGGGGAAATCGATTTAAATATCTTCGAAAACTGCTTAATCGGGATGATATCATTACCGGGAATGGTATACCCCAACAGGGAAATGTTAGGATCACCAAGTCTTTTGGAGATGCTTTTTTGCAGGTTGTTTACATTAACCTTTTGTGGTTCCGCTTTGCAACGATGCAATTCGGGCTGTCTGAAATCATCCTGGCGGAATCTTTTCACAAAAAAACCGGATTTTTCTTTCGCCTCGACCATCCCCCTTTTCTCAAGCTCCAAGTACGCCTGATGAATAGTTGTAATGCTGCGATTGTACTCCTGATGCATCTTTCTTAGCGACGGCAGTTTCTCTCCAGTCAGAAAATCCCCTTTTAAAATCTTGTTCTCAATTTCGTCAGCCAGTTCCAAATATTGAAATGCCATGATCGTCAATCTGTTATAGGTAGTTATTAATAATCTGTTAATTTGTAGGTTATTTTGTTGTATTATAAAAATCAATATCTTTTATATATCTAAATTTATTAAGTATTTATATTTTATTAATCTGTTATGCTTTTTAAAAGCAATATCTGCATCTGTTATTAAATTATCGAAATACTATACTGATATTGACTTGAACGAATCAATTCACAGCTTGATTCACATTAGCTAACCGGCTGTTGAAAGGGGAAATAGGATGGAGTGGCTTATATTTGAAAATGAGATCAAATACAGAAAAATGGAATTGGAAAGGATTTGTCAGGGCAAAAAAAGGGGAATTGATATCCGTAGCCCGCAAAAAAAGAAACAATATCTAAGAAGATCGGTAAACTTCTTTAAAAATAGGCTCTTGCGATGGAACAGGAATCGAAATCCAAATACGCAACCTTCAACTTGAAAAACCGCGCCCAAAACAAATATTACCTAAATACTTTCAGTTATTTAACCTGAAACAACGTCTCGGCATTGCACCGCGCTTCGGAGCCACCAAGTTTTGAACAGAAGTGGATTCCTGAATCAAGAGAAGCTTGTTTCTTTTATCTGCTCATACCGGTCTTTAAATTGCTTAATTCGATTTAGGGCTCTGGCTAAACTTTCAGAATTTTCACTTGCTTCAAACGGATTCCAATAATCTTTTACAAACAGTGATAAGCGATTATTGTAATCGGGCCCTACTGTTGCAGTTGAACCCGATTTAGGAATGATATCAGATTTCAACCGAGTTGAACGTGATCGAGCAGTAATTGTCAGCAAAAGCTGTTTTGGATCTTCGATGGAATCTGTATTATTTGGAATAAGGGCTGGAGATATTGATAAAAACTCAGCAAAAGCACCTCGATGAGCAAGAATCCATGATTCTATTTCCATAACTGCTATACGGAAGATTAGATACTTATTTGCTTCATGTTTTAACCATTTTGAAAGGATCATTGGAGGACAACCTCTGTCTTGGTCGGTCAAAACAAAAAAAGGTATTGAATTAGCTGCTTTGTTGAATGCATTGATATTAGTTTTTAAGTAGCCTTGTCCTCCTTTGCATAAACATTGTTTTACGTGAAAACTTGGATCGATCTGTTTAAGAATTTTTCTAGCTACTGCTTCACTCAATCGGTCTTCTACAGCAAGAGTGAAATATATTTCACTCATAGTACCCTAATTCATCAATGTTTTCAGGCAAATTTGCTGGCAGCACTGCTTCTCCCACAGACAAACCGGCATCCAAAAGAGGTTTTATTTCATAGATATTTGAAGCAATATAAGCAGATGAGCCTTCAGGGCTTGGTGATAAAAGAAGTACCTCACGACCATCAATTCCCTTATCACTTAATAAAGATTCACTATGAGTACTAATTAATACCTGTCGCTTTCTCTGACGTTGCATGCGGTATATAAGAGGTCCTAAATGAGATACAATACCATTATTCAAAGAAAGTTCCGGTTCCTCCAACAAAAGAAGAGAATCACTCTCCAACAATGACCATAATAAACCAATTAAACGAAGAGTCCCATCAGAGAATTGATCTTCTCTTTGCCATCCTGCATTTGGACGCCAATGATTGTAAAGAGCGGATAAATGGGGTTGCCCGGTATCCTTATCTCTTTCAAATCTCAACTGTTGAAGTTGAGGAACAGCAATTTTTAAAGCATCTTCTATTTTTGCCAATCTGGATTTTTGAACACGAGGCTGAGTTTTTGAGATTTTAACGAGAAACCCCTGCCCGAACGGATCGTCTTCTACAATACCGCCCTGTATCAATTCATCAAAACGTAGAAGCTGGGGAACAAGATGAATGTAACTTAATGATTCTAAAAATCTTGAAATATCTCTAAAATCTGCATTTGTATTGACTTGTTCAAGATAGGTTTGTTTGAGCCTATCTTGATCCCTCTTATCCAACTTATCTGGCCGCGAAAGTATCAAGTTTTCTTCAAACCATACTTTTTCAAATGAAATATATGGTTGTCTATATCCTCTACTTTCCTGCTTAATTCCAAGAGCGTATCGCCATATCGGCATTTCGTCTTCTGAAGTAGATAATGAAATTTCCAAAGATATCTCAGGATCTCGCCGAGCTGCTAAACATCTTAATTTCGAAAGTCCACCACGTTTTTTGACGGCTTTCTGCAGCCCCCCTCCTTCAGATTTAGCAATATCTCTTAAAAATCGGAATACATCCAACAAGTTGGATTTTCCTGAAGCATTTGGTCCAACGATAAATTGTCTTTGACGCAGCAAAACTTTCATGGATGAAAAATTCCGCCAATTTTTTAGTTTAATTTGAGAGACTATCATAGTGCTTTACAATGGATTCACTTTTAAATTCAAAATATTGAATAATACAAGTAGTGCTTCTTTTATTAACATCCCAGAATAAAAATGAAAAACGTGATTTTAGGTTTTTGTAAGGATATCGAGGACGATATGCCGTCAGCTACAATTACTTGTCCTGCGTTTTATAGATTATTTTAACTGCCAGGGATTGAATAATCGAACACCGCTTATTTCCATGTCCGTGGTATTTCGAGTAACAACTTCAAAATCATATACAAGACCAGTTGCCGCAATAAGACTGTCAATAACAGGCATTTTTTTACCCTCTAATTCTGCTTTGCCTTGAATCTTTCCCCATTTTTTTGCGACTGAATCAGTTACCGGTAATATTCGATTTTCAAAACGCTTGATTAAATCTGATTCAACCCATTGAATTAATGTTTGTTTATTTCTTGATTCTTCAAGCTTTGAGACACCTTTCTGCAATTCTCCTATTGTTAATACACTCAAAAAAAAATCAATTTCATCTTTTTGGTTTATCCATTTTATAAGACCCTGTTCGGGCTTTTGCTTCGCCAATTCAGACACTACGCATGTATCAAGTATGTATTTCAAAGCTCAATCTCCCTGGGAAAATCTTTGTTCCTTTCAAGATCAATCTCAACATCATGTAGAGGAGAACTTTTAAAAAAGTCAATTAAGTCGGATTTTGGTCTTGTCAACTTTTTATATTCTTCGACTGATAACACCACTACTGTTTCTATCCCGCGTTTTGTCACTGTTTGTGGACCAAGAGTTATTGCTTTTTCGACAAGTTCGCTAAAACGATTTTTTGCATCTTGAAGCTGCCATTTTGTTTCCATTTTATTCTCCGTTTAAATCATCTGGATTGTCTAGACATTTAGATTTTAGTATCCGTTTCCTTTTTACACAAGCAAATAATGAAGTACATCCCTTACAACCCGCATCTCAGAACGACGGGCTTCAGCAGCCGCATGCAAGGTTTTTTCACAAAAGACTTTTTTGTAAGGTGCCGGGGGATAAGTTGTGACTTGAAGTCCACCGGAATCGTCGTGCTCCGGTGAAGATTGGCTGGTTTGCAGCGAGGCATGGTCTTCCCTGTTAAGAAGTGGCAGTCTAAAATATTTTTTGTTTAATAGCATTGACACTTTCAGAAAACGCATTTACTAAGAAAATATATTCACTCAATAACTAAAATACACATGCAAACAAAAACGGAAAAACCGGTCACCAGCCATAGAGAAAGGCAAAAGGCCGAAACTTATGTTGCAATCTTTGACACGGCAAAAGCTTTGTTCGAAAAGCTTGGATTTGAAAAAACGACCTTTAAAAAAATTGGGGAAAAAGCTGGAATTACACCCGGAGCAATTTTTAAACATTTCGAGAACAAGTCTGCTTTACTAGCGGCAGCCTTATACAACGATATCCAGAGCATTCAAGAAAGGGTTTTTGATCAAATACCTAAAAATGAAACGTTGCTTAATCAGTTCCTCTTTATTGCCGAGCAATTCTTTGACTATTACAGAAAAAGACCAAAACTATCGAAAGTTCTAGTACACCATAGCGTCTTTATTGAAGGTGAATGGGCAACTAAGTTCAACGTTCAATCCATGAAACTGGTTGATAAAATCTCGCAATTGGTCCAAGAGGCCAAAACACAGAAAAAAATAGAAGATTATGTTGATTCAAAAACATTAGCTTCTGCGTTGTTTTCTCATTATCTTTTCGTTTTAATTATTACTGTTAAGGAAAATCTTTCTTCAAGTACTGCGATAGACACACTTAAATCATTTGCTGATTTAACTGTTTCCGGCGCGAGCATAAAATAACAAGGGGGTCCATTGGATGTTAAACACATGAAAAACTATGGCAAAGGGATTGTTGAATCCCTTTCAACACCTGAATATAAACAGATAGAAAGACAAATGATCATACCAGTTATTTCGGTGCTGTTAAGGGAAGGCGGTTTTTCAGGTTTGCTCAAACTGTTTTTTAACTGGCGCTCCGAGAACAGTAAAATGAAGTCTTACAACTGGAGCCGGATTGAAAAAAAGGGAATAGTGAGAGCAGTACTTGAATCAACAATGCAATATATAGCTTTAATGAAAACCCTGGATGAGATGTTTGGTATTGACAAAGCTAAAGGCGTCATCACCGACATATACAAAAAAACGGAAGCAAAACTGAAGAAGAAACACTCTGCCGTAAATTTATTTCTCTATCCAATTAAGGAACTTGAAAAATGTAACGACCGCTTTGCCTGTTTTAAAGAATATACCAAAGGAATGGAAGAGGCCGGGATGAGAGAAAAATTTCATGAAGCAGAAATAATTGAGGATTCAAAAGAAGTATTGGCGTTCAATGTTAACTACTGTGTCGCACACGAAGTCGCAAAAGAATATGGAAATCCCGATTGGAGCTTTCCCTGGTGCGAGTTAGATGATGTTGTGTATCCAAATATGGGCCTTCAGTTAGGTTTTAAATACACAAGATCCGGTAATCTGCCAACCGGGGCCTCAAAATGTGATTTCAGGTTTAAGCGGTCCGGCTGATAAATTTGCTATCTGATTTTTTCTTAGGATTGGGCTTGTATAGAGGACTTTAAAACAGCGTTGATTTTTGTTTGATACCCTTTTTCCCCGGCTTTTAAACCAACTAATCACATCATTATCAAGACGAATAGTTACGTTTGTCTTGTTTTCAGGCATCACTAATTTTGCTTCTTTCCAAAATTGTTTATCCAATTCAGGAAGTTCAGAATAGTCAATATCACTATCTTGGATTGAATCAATGTTTCCCCAATCTGTATGCCGTCCGTTCAATACACTCGTCATTATCGGATTAAACCTTGAATTCTTTGTTTGCAAACCTTATCAGTATGCTCAAGAAGCTTTCTGACTGATTTTGCCAGAAGTTGTATATCGTTTTTTGATATTCGATATTTGGGATCGTATCGTGCTCCAATGTATGCATAATCCAGCAAACTAAACCTGTTCTTGTCTTCTTCGGTATCTAAAGGAAAGATATTGGAAAATGATTCATCTAGTTTAATAACCATTTTGGACAGAACAGCCAACCAATGTTCATTTGGATTGTAATTGGTAAACACCAACATAACTGCTTTGAAGCACGATTCAGCAACCTGGTGCAAATGAAAAGCAGCCCAGTTATCTGCTCCCATCTCTAACGATTTTTCATGAATGGAATACGCTTCTTCAGCTCGTTTGTACCAGTGATCAAAATAATCTCGGGCAATCCGCTGTTTTTCCTCCGGCAACAATTCCCTTGCTTCAACAAGCTTAAAATTGCCGGAATCAAACAGCCTGCAACCTTCTTTTTTTACATCGGAGAAGAAATACTGCCCCTCGGCAAGCTTGATGTTTAATTCCTGAATATCATGGGCAATGAGCCTGGTATGGGTACTCAGTTTCAATTGGTTGCACTT
>JAKSDL010000596.1 GCA_022360105.1 Pseudomonadota bacterium | reverse complement strand
TCAACGGTAAAGATCTTTTCTTCCAACAGTGAAAACTCTGATTCATCTTCAAAAAACCTTTCCTCGTTAAAAAAAGTCTTGGAAGCTTTTCCTTCTTGAAAATAGAATCCGGCGTCAGCGATGACGTTTTGGCATAATTCGCTAAAAGCAAATTCCATGGCTTGGCTTGTACTCCTGAAAGAAAGAAATTTTTCAGAGTACCTTCTTAAAGAACTAAGCTGATCCCTGGCATGAAGCATTTGAATTTGGTTTTGAACCCTGGCCTGCAATTCCCGCTTTAGAAAAGGTTTTGTTAGATAATCATTACCACCCAGTGCAAAACCTTCGACCAGGTCTGATACCTGGTTCTTAGCTGTCAGAAATATTATCGGAAGCTCGTGTTGAGGATGCAGCGTACGTATTTGTCGGCATAATTCAAAACCCGATATTTTAGGCATCATAACATCTAAAAGGATTAAATCGGGTTTCTCAGGTTGGGTTACCAAATTAAAAGCTTCCAATCCGTTCTCAGCAGTAATTATTTTATAGTTTTTGTTGGATAGGTGATGAGCGATAACCTGCAGATTTACCGGGTCATCATCAACAGCCAGTATTGTGAATTGTTTGTCCGTACTTACGGAATCGTCATGATTTTCAGCATCAGCATCTTCTTCAGGCTCCTGAACCAGGTTAACAGCATTTGTAACTACAGGACTGGCGTCAACTTCTTTTTTTGAAACCGGTAAAGTAAAGGTAAAGGTAGTTCCTTTACCTGCTTCGGAATTTACCCCGATATCACCCCCATGTAGCTTGACCAGGTGCCTGGTGATTGCCAAACCAAGCCCCATCCCGCCTCGCTCTCGTGTGGCTGAACCATCGATCTGCACATAAAGGTCAAAAATTTTTGCCAGCTTGTCAGATGGTATTCCGGAACCTGTATCCGAAATCTGAATTTCTACAAACTCATTTTTTTGTTTAGCAAGGACCTTTATTTCCCCCTCTGTTGTATTTTTGATCGAGTTTTCAATTAAATTATGCAAAATCTGCTGCAGCCTGTTTTCGTCTGCTTCTACTCCAGGTAGAGAAGCAGGAGATTCATCGATAAGATGGATGGATTTGCCTTTTAACTGAGGGGAAAAAAGGGCAAAAACGATTGCCGTTGTTTTGGAAACATCAACTGCTTTGGTTTGAAGCGTCAGCAAGTTGTTTTTCAGGAGATTTGAATCGAGCACATCATTAATCATGTTGTGCAGGCGAGATGCTCCGGAAATGATGATCGATAAATTGCTTTTTTGCTGGTCTGTTAGATATCCCAATGATCCATCAACCAATGATTCGGCAATACCAATTATTCCATGCAAGGGAGTCTGCAATTCATGGGAAACGTTGGATAGCAATTCATCTTTAAATTGATCCGCTTCTTTAAGATTTTTGTTTAACTTGTTGAGATTATATATCTGTTCATTTATTTTCTTGCCTCTTCTAAGCAGTTCTTCAACAAGTATCTGAAACGAGCTATTCAGAATGCTGACTTCATCCTCACTCGCTTTGGGAACAAACCTGATTTGTTCCAGGGTGTCTATAAACTCAGGCTTTGTAGCTTTTTGTGCGATGGTTTTAACTGTTTCAGCCAAATTGATAATAGGCCAGGTTAGTTTCCTTGAGGCGAGAGCAGCAACCAACATACCCAGAATAGCAACGATCAGGCTGAAGGCGATAGAAATTGAAATAACCAGAAACACCGGTTCCTGGATATCTGCAAACGAGGCAATCCCGACGACCACAACGGATGAGCCGGAGATGGTGCGTTTGGCTATTAAAAGATCATCATGGATGCCTGAAATATCAGCTAGCCCTGACCATGAATTCAGGATCGAAGAAAAGTTCTGATCCAGATAGCTGCTATTAAAAGCAGCTTCAGACAGAATGATTCTACCTGAAGGCGTCAGTCCTCCAAGTAAAAACGGACCTTCCTTGCCGATTCTTTTGTATCCGAACAGGTGGCGATTCAAGGCATCAATGTCAATAATCTCAACCAGGTAGGTGCCCGGCAGGAGAACTCCGTTCCTGCTCATTTGCTTCTTTACAATCAGAGAACTCATAGGTTCTCCGGCATCAGGATCCGGCAAAGCAGATACAAAGAAATCCTCCTTGCTGCCAATCAACATGTTAAAAAAGATCTTTCTTTCTTCTTCTCCATTTTGTGAAAGGTCAATGATCCCGGAATGATCAAAGATATTGTGATTTGGTTTTATAAGGTAAATGTTTTCAACCCACGGATTTTCCGCAATGAAATCCGAAAACATAATAGTGATGTGCAATCCGTGATATCCCTGCTGTTCCTCTTTCACCAGCAGATCAAACATGTCGGCTAATTCATCGAACTGGCTATTTTTGAATGCTTCGACTGTCAGGGCAGCCTGATCAATACCAAGGTTCAGTTCATTCCTGAGTTCCTCTTTCCACAGTTGCGTAGAAGATAGTATGAAAATTATGGTCAGAACTCCTACAACCCCGATAGTACTACCTACAATAGTAAGAACTATCTTTTTTGTGACGGAGCCGGAAACAAAAGCCCTAATAGGTCTTGAATTCACTAAAGATACTGCTTTTTGAAACATAAATTAGCCTTGAAAGCTTTTATAACCGATGTACGGTTTATCGCAAAATTTCGAAGGTGATAGTAGTCGTTTTCATCTAACCGAGTCAAGCAACCCAACAAGAGCCCAAGTAGCTGAAATGTTAGTTTTCGAATTTATTGACCAGAAATCATTCAAATCCTTGCCTCTGGCTATCAGCTAAAATAGAATAGAAGTA
>JAKSDL010000612.1 GCA_022360105.1 Pseudomonadota bacterium | reverse complement strand
TGTTATATATCCAATCTCCGGACACTGGGGATGGGGCGGAGGCTGGTTGTCCGAGCTCGGTTTTACCGATTTTGCAGGTTCAACGATCGTTCACTCGGTTGGTGGTTTTGCTGCCTTGGCTGCCGTCATTGTTCTTGGCCCCAGAAAAGGAAAGTTTGACGAGTTTGGTTCGGTCAGGCCAATTCCGGGGCACAATATCCCCTTGGCTACTCTTGGCGTTCTGATACTCTGGATGGGGTGGTATGGATTTAACCCCGGCTCAACCATGGGAGCTGATGCCGGTGCTATCGGCCACATTGCAGTAACAACAACTCTGTCAGCAGGTGCTGCGTCATTGGTTGCCTTCTTTGTAACCAACTTTCAGCACAAGAGGGCTGATGTCGGTATGACCTTGAACGGCGCGTTGGCAGGTCTGGTAGGAATTACGGCAGGTTGTGCTGATGCCACACCGGTTGGTGCACTGATCATCGGTGCTGTCAGTGGAGCCGTCGTTGTCTATTCCGTAATCATCTTTGACAAGCTAAAGATTGACGACCCTGTGGGTGCGATTTCGGTTCATGGAGTTTGCGGAGCCCTGGGCACAATTCTGCTTGGTTTCTTTCATTCATCCAATGGTGTTTTTTACGCAGAGGGCGGAGCAGGTTGGTCATTCCTCGGAACCCAGGTAGTGGGTGTTGTTGCAATAGGTTTATGGGCTTTTTCCAGCACGATCATCCTAATCAAGATGGTTGATGGCTTGTTTGGAATTCGCGTCAACGAAGAACAGGAAGTCATGGGTCTCGATTACTCGGAACACGGAGCTTCAGCATATCCCGATTTCAGTATTAGCGCATTTGGCTCCAGATTTTAAAACTATCTATTAAACTCTGTTTGACAGTATTTTTAGCCAAAGGAGTGTTGTAGATATTTGTTTCATTCGAGTCAGCAGCACCCTATATCAAACAACCGAATTAGACAAAGAAGGACGTATGAAGAAGATTGAAGCCATAGTAAAACCGTATAAATTGGATGCCATCAAGGATGCTTTAGCCGAACTCAAGGTTTTTGGAATGACAGTTTCAGATGTTAAAGGTTTTGGTCAGCAAAAAGGTCACACAGAGCTCTATCGTGGAGCTGAATACCAGGTTGGTTTTGTACCCAAAATCAAAATCGAGATCGTGATTGCTGATGATAAAGTCGATGAGATAGTCAAAACCATAGAAACAACAGCGAAAACCAATAAAGTCGGCGATGGTAAAATTTTTGTGATGCCAGTGGAAGAAGTTGTTCGCATCAGGACCGGGGAACGTGGAGAAGTAGCTGTTTAATCCTCTTTCCTTGTTTTTTAAAAACACTTCAGCGAGGCGATCGGCTGGACCGACCGCCTTGCATCCTGTCTACTTCCCTTTGGTCCATCACAGACACCGGCCCTCTCCCCCTTACTTGTCAAGGTTATCACAAGATTGGATAATACAATCATCAACAGTTAGCTGTTATTTGCTATTCGGCTTGAACAGACAAGCCGGGTGCGTACACCAATCAACAAGAAAACCTACAGGTACCCGTATGAAAAAGCTGGAAATCATCATCAAACCATTCAAACTGGAAGAGGTAAAAGCTGCCCTTTCTGACATTGACATCTCCGGGATGACAATTTCCGAAGTTAAAGGATTTGGACAGCAGAAAGGTCATACCGAGTTGTATAGAGGAGCTGAGTATCAGATAGATTTTGTGCCTAAAATAAAAATAGAGATTGTTCTGGATAATGATCGGGTTGAGGAGGCGGTCGAAGCCATATTGGCATCCGCCAGGACAGGCAAGATAGGCGATGGAAAAATATTTATCAGTAGCGTGGATGAGAGTGTTCGGATCAGAACAGGTGAAAGAGGAGAGCTTGCCGTATAAGAAAGCAGGGTATGTCCGGGCATACCCTTGAATAAGGCAAAATATTAGTTTTCAACGTTTTTGCGGTATTGGGAAATGATAGTTTTGTATTCGATTCCAAAGTGTTTCAGCGCTCTTTTAAGCTCGGATAGCTCCATGCTGGCACTGTTTGTCTCATCGTCAATTTGACCGTCTTTAAAGTGTTTTATCATGCTTTTGAGCGTATCGATCTCATTGGCATTAAGGTTGTCTGTTAACCCTTTGTTTTCTGATGAACCGCTTCCGTTCTCCATTTCTCCCTCCCGTTCAAGTGTACTGATCACCACATTTTCGAAAGTCTCCAGATCATCAATAGGTTGCTCTTCATCATCACTTATTTCTGAAGATTCTGATGCTCCGTAAAAGTTACCAGCTTCAGCGGCTTTTTCATCGTATTGAATTTTCAAGTATTTCTTCTTGAATGCACTGATTCCACTACTAAGAGTCGTTTTTCCGATACCTTCCAGTTCGGCATTGCCAAACAGATCATACACAGTCAGGTTCATCAGATCATCAACGGTAAAATCATCTGTTTTCATAAGATTAGCCAGATACCGTTCCACCCTTTCTTTCTTAGTGTTCTTATGCATAATCACGCCACCTTTTCCAGCTTTTTTCAGACCATACCTTTTTTTAAACGAGTTTAACGCACCACTGAGGGTGGTTTTTCCTATACCATCCAACTCAGTATTTCCAAAAAGGTCATAGACAGTCATGTTCATCAGATTCTCTACCGAGAATTCTTCAGATTTCATCAGACCATCCAGATAGTTTTCTACTCTGTCTTTTTTTGTCATCTTTTTCATTGCCGATCCCTTTACCTTGTCCGCCTCTGCAGTTGATCCGAGCATACAAAATACCGGTTGCAGCTTGTATCAGGAATACTCCTTCAGAAATTTAATTTGTTTGTATTCCAAGGCTTTGACTAGTAGCGGATGATCACTCAGCAACAGGTCATTTAGACGGTTGCCTTCCCCCGAGCAGGTATCAATATTACATTTCTAACCTATTCTTGTAAATCCATAAAATGACGGATCTACAAATTTTTCAAGACATCACGGAGAAATTGTTTTATCCATTTTAGGCTGGTTGCTCAATGATCAGACTGCTGCTGTTTGAGCCCGGATTGTCTGTGGTTGGTTATTCTATAGGTTCCTCAAACTGTTTAGCATAAAATGTTAGCTGGGCTTTTATTTGTTGCTCAGTGAAGTTTTCAAAATAGTACTTAAAGCCGTTAAACTTCTTCAATTCTTTGATGGTGTAGTCTGCAGAAATTACATTAATCCCTTGTTGACGAAGCTTATCCAACTGCCTTTCAAACTTGCTAAAATTGAAATATAACACCCCTTTGCGTTTACTTTTATTCCTGCGACTACCCTGCATCACTCTCAAACAACCTTTATTTTCAGAATTAATCAAAATAGGCTTTGCCTGGCTTTTAACGTTCATCCAGGCAGCTTCTTAAAGCCGTCTGGCTCGTTTGAAGATGTCAATGTTTTGTAAAACCTTCACTATCCTTGATGCAGACATGGGTTTAGATGTTTTTGCCGGAAACCGTCTGGAATCTACAACCGTTTCAGGGAAACTTCCTGAGATTGCGCTGTTTAGATATTGAAATCAATAACTATTTCATCCGGTTTGCTATTGGCAACCTTATTAAGAAAATAACTGATCGTTATGAGCTGATCTTCTTAGCTAACGGTATCGAAAGGTTCTAGGCAATTACATCAGTATTTACTTTTTATTTTCAATAGCATAGAAAGGGGGCTTAAAACTCCTTTTTGCTGTATTTTGGTACACGAAGGCAAAAAAATCAAGGTTTTATTCAATTTTTAAAAATTGATGAATTTAAATCGGTAATTGAATTTAGTTCAATCCAAATTGAAGGTCCTGATCTTGACAAATACTATTTAGGACTTTAATCAATATTATTGAATTTGGTTTTATATTGACAGGCTGGAAGGGGCATGATAGCTTCCATCAATATATCTTTAGGGCAGGTACTACATTATTTTTCCAGCTTTTTCTTTATTGTTTAGCAACTGGAGAGTGTTAAAAGATATTCCGCAACACTTGATTTGAATGATAAGAGGAAAAGAGGATTTCATCGATTTCTTTTGAAGCCGCAACATCTCTGCTTTTCAGCTTTCCAATTCAACCTAGAGAAAATTCCGATTAAAACAGATCCATGAATGATCGATTGAACCTTCATGGACCTTAAGTGATCAAAGACAATCAACGCTCACAAAACGGGATTGAACAAAAGGTTTCGGGATACACGCTAGACTCAATTTAACAGCAGGTTGACAATTGCAAGAATCATTTTGATTAGGACTATAAGATACCAAAAGAAAAGATTTGTGCATTCGTTAAACTATGGTAAGCTCACGATTAAAATCTGAAAAGCAAACAAGGAAAACCCCAATGAATAGAAAAAAAATAGCCGCCATTATTCTTTTAATTGCATTTTCGTTTACTGTGCCTTTGTTGCTGGTAGCCGCCGGAGGGAAAGGACACGCCGATCTGATATTCCCACTGCCTTTGGAAGCCTATCAGGATTCTCATTTGACAAGTGTTGGTGAGATCCTGCTTCACAGAATTAAACAACAACCGATGAATCTGCTGGTTTCCCTTTTATTTCTGGGAGCCATTATTCACACCTTTTGCGTGGGTTACTTTCGAAGAATCGCCGAAAACTGGGAAGAGGAACATCGCAAAGCCAACGAAATGAACGACAGGGGAGAAGTCAACTACGACGGAAATGTTGTAGATAACGTGAGTTTTGGAGCTGAATTGTTCTATCTTTTAGGAGAGGTGGAAGTTATTTTTGGATTGTGGGTGGTTCCGGTATTCTGGTGTTTAGCTTATAATTTTGGCTGGGGTTCCACCCTGGCTTATATGAATCAGGTAAATTTCACGGAAGCGATGTTTGTGGTCGTTATTATGACCTTGGCTTCAACCCGCCCTATCGAGCGGTTTTCCGAAAACTGCATGCGATACGCAGCTAAGATAGGCCAGGGAACCACAGCAGCCTGGTGGTTTGTCATTCTGACTATTGGCCCCCTGCTTGGTTCTTTTATAACCGAGCCCGGTGCCATGACTATCTCTGCCGTGTTACTGTCAAAACAGTTTTATAAAAGAAAGCCGAGTTCGACATTTGCCTATGCAACCATCGGTCTTTTGTTTGTCAATGTTTCTGTCGGTGGAACATTATCTCATTTTGCAGCTCCGCCTGTTTTAATGGTAGCCACCCCCTGGCAATGGGATCTAATGTTTATGCTTACGAATTTTGGGTGGAAAGCCGCACTCGGTATTCTCGTCTCCAACATTCTCTTTTTTGTTATTTTTCGAAAAGAATTCCAGCGGATGGACGAAACAAAGATCGAAAAAACCCCGGGTCGCAGGTTTGTAGATTGGGAAGATAGAGACGATCCAATACCGGTTTGGATTACTGTAATACACATTTTACTGATGATTTGGACTGTTTTTACGGCTCATTATCCTGTTCTCTTTTTTCCGGCATTTTTCATGTTTCTGGGTTTCAGGAGAGCAACCGCCCATCATCAGAACGATACCAACCTGAAGCCACCACTGCTGGTCGGGTCTTTCCTGGCTGGTCTGGTCGTACATGGAGGTTTGCAGGGCTGGTGGATCGCACCTATATTGGGCAATTTGGGAGAGGTCACACTGATGGTTGGTGCCACTGTCCTGACTGCTTTTAATGACAACGCTGCCATCGCCTATCTCAGTACCTTGGTGCCGACCTTAACTGATTCAATGAAGTATGCGGTCATTGCCGGGGCTGTGACAGGTGGAGGATTAACAGTTATTGCCAATGCTCCGAATCCAGCGGGTATTTCCATTCTTAGAGAACATTTCAAGTATGGTGTTTCACCTGCAAAACTCGCCATGGGAGCGATGATCCCAACCATTATTATGGGATTGGCATTTATGCTGCTTCCTTAAGAGCAGTATCCAGAGTCTGTCCGAATGCTTCGTGACAGACTCGAATCTCCTTTCTCAGTCTTTTTAGATCACCCCCTTTCATTTAGACTGTATCCTTTTCATCCAATATGACTCGTTAAGCCTAATCCCGACATTCTCAGGTCCAAATTCAATGAAATACACAATTGTTCTGCCTCTAGTGTTCGCCGGTCTCTCTGCCATTGGCAACGCTATGTTTGCTTTCGGCCAAAAACGGGCTGAAATTGCTGATAACCCCTTCTTGTTCCTGATACTAACCCTTGCTGCCTGTATTACTCTTTTTTTAGCGACTATTCCCTTTCTACCGGGCACAAACACGGTCCAATACTTGTCGCGTAATGTAACATGGGTGTTAATAAGCGGCGTGGGATTCTTTTTGACATTTGCCGGCTTTTATTTCCTCTATACCGGATTCGGAACCTCCTACTACGTGATCTATGCAGTACTGGCTATTCTAACCACCTCAATAATCGTGGGGGTTTTCATTTTTAAGGAATCATTTAATTTGTATCACGCCTTATCTGTAGTCTGCGCTATTGTTACTGTTGTCTTGTTTTCATGGGGACAAAAGGTCGCACAAGCAAGCTGAAAGAATATCGATTGGTTTGCAGTTTGGTGTTAAGCCTAACCGGGCTACGACCTATCAAAAATAAACAGTTGGTAAATTCGAGTAACGTGCAAGATATGACGATACTTCCGACCAAACTGACGATTGCTAATTGATGTAAAAATCCTCTTTATTCCCTGTTACCGGTATTTTTCCACATTTATTGCGGCCAACAAATGTTATGGTAAATATCGTTCAAACCAAATCTTAACGCATAGATCAGCGACCTGCCCAATACCCCATAACCAGATTAAGCAGCAATCCGAAACGTTCAAAATAACAGTCAGCAGCACTATTAAACCAATAGCTTCAGCAGCTTAATTATCATCGGCACCCAATTCGATCATATTGCCTTTGAAGTTAAAAAATACGATTTGCATTACACTCTCAAATTACTGGTCTCTAGCAGATGTTATTGGAAGTAATATTGCTTTAAACGCAAACCCGGGCCGATAGGTATTCAATCGGCAGTCAAAACCGGTTTATGCAAACGACCAGTTATTGAGCATGAAATTTGAATAAAAAGCAAAGGGCTAAAAACCGGAAAATTGATTGCTACCCCGGATTAAGGTATTATAAAAACAGAAAGATGTTGGGTAGCTCATCACAAACAACCCGTAACCACGTAACATTTAAAGGTCTCATTGTATCCCAGGATGGAGAATGGCAGGTAAAAAACAGGCAATGGGTTTTTATGAAATGGCCGGTGGATCAGACGATCTGATTGGCGAAATAGAATCCACCGAAGAAAAGCCGGTAAAAAGACAAGCGCCCGAGAAACCTCGGGAATTAGCCCAAAGCGTCATCCGGGATCTAATAGAAAAATCGGAGATACTAATCAATAGCATTCCGGCTACTCCCGACTTCCTAAAAGGATTAAAGTATCGTGAACCAAAAAAGAAATGGTTTAATTTCAGAAAAAAGGAAGAGTCGGAGCAAGTTAAGTCGATGATTGCCAATTGTCGCCATTCGCTTAATTCTTATATTGAAAGGAGATCAAACGATCCACGCAAG
>JAKSDL010000852.1 GCA_022360105.1 Pseudomonadota bacterium | reverse complement strand
GAAGGAACCTTTTACAGATAACCCAAACACATCAGGTTATCTTCTTGATACTCCGGAAATCATCTACCGACGAATGGTCGATGCCCATAAAGCCGGGTTGCAACTTGCCATCCATACCATCGGTGATGAGTCCACAGATATCTGCCTGGAATTGTTTGATCGTTTGCTAAAACAACACCCTAGAAACAACCACCGCCATCGTCTGGAACACGTCTCCATCATTGATGATGAGTCCGTTGCCAAAATGGCTGACTTAGGCCTGATAGCATCAGTACAACCGCTTTTCATCCATTCGGAAAGAGATTGGTTGCATAAAAGGCTTGGAAAAAAACGAACCAGTTATACCTATCCATTCCGATCGTTTGTCGATGGCGGCGTGATTGTGTCCGGTTCTTCAGACGCGCCCATAGAGTCAATGAATGCATTACAGGCAATACAATGTTGTGTCACCAGGTATGGATTCGAGCCTCAACAATCCCTTTCAGTTCAGGAAGCGATTAAAATGTTTACCTTGAATGCTGCCTATGCCCAATTTGAAGAATTCGCCAAAGGAAGCATCTCACAAGGTAAAAGAGCTGATTTTGTGATCCTGGGTGACAATCCGCTCAATGTCCCGGAAGAATCGATCCAGGATATCCCTATTGAAAAAACGATCTGTGGTGGCATGGTCACTCACTCCAAAACGTAAATCATAGCTCTGTCATAAAACAAACCGGCCTTATTTAAAGCTGTAAGCCTCGATTTTACTATCCAACTCACCTGTTATAAAATTAACAAGTACGTTCGCGTCGTACCAAAAGTTCTGCATCTACATGTGTGCTTTAAATTAACCGGCTTCAATGGAAGACTCCTATGACTGAACCTGTAACCTTAGAAATCGTAACCGATTACATATGACCGTGGTGCTATCTGAATACCGTGCGTATTGCCAAGTTACATCAGGAATATAACGTTGATCTGAAATATACGCTTTTTCCGCTCCATCCTTATGTCCCGGATGAAGGCATGACACTGGAGGAATTATTCAAAGGCAGAAACTTCGATCTGAATGCCGTCCAGCAACATATTCGGAATTTAGCGGCAGAAGAAGGTTTGGACTACGGAGAACGCTCCAAGACCTATAACAGCAGGTTAGCCCAAGAATTAGCCAAATGGGCAGAAACACAACCAAATGGATCAAAGATACATGATCGGATGTACCGGGCTTACTTCTATGAAGGCACTAATCTGGCAAATATTGAAGCTTTGGCTGATGCAGCGGCTGAAATAGGATTGGACAGGGTGCAGGCGTTAAAAACACTTGAGAGTAGGGAGTATCAAAAAGATGTCGATGCAGATTGGAATCGTTGCAGAAAAATGGGTGTGATGGCCGTGCCCACTTATCTTTGCAACGGTCGTAACCTGATTGGTGCCCAAACTTACGAGGCACTGGTTGATCTAGTAGTTTCAGCAGGTGCAAAATCTCGCGATTGATTAAAACCCAAAAACTTACTATGCAAAAAATTATTTTGAAACCTCACGGATTTTTTGCATCAATACCCACTCATCAAACGGTTTCGACACATAATTAGCAGCGCCTAGTTTCAGAAGTTTGGTTTTAATTTCGTCATCTTCAAATGTTGACATCATGATAACAGGGGCAGTGACGTATCTTCTATCAGAATTTTTCAGATAACTGAGCACATCAACTCCATTTTTACCCTTCATCCTCACATCTATCAGAAAAAGGTCAACAGAATTGTCTGTTTTTTGCAAGAATTCCAATGCTTTGGTTGATTCTGAAAACGTGATCACCTGATAGTCATGCTCAGATAACAATTCCTTCATTATATCCAGACTCATTTTGTCATCATCGACTGCAACGGCGATTTTCATCTGTTTTCTCCAAAAACAGGATCTTCATCTAACCGATCGCTTAAAATGTGATCAAGCCGTTCGGTAAAATTTATGGAAAACAGGGGGTCGATTCAATCTTCTTCTGTCTAAATTATCACCTTCGGCGCTGGAACAATTTGGGGGAATTGCTCCTAGTATACTAAGTAACGACGACATGTGGAAAAAATTTGATGCAAAATAGTGTTTTTTTTTAAAACAAATGTGGAACTGACTTTGCGAAAAAATCAGACTATCCATTAATTCATGATCTTACATTTCAAGCAACAAGGCAGCATTTTCCAATGGTAAAGTAATTGGATTGTTCCAAATCTCAACCATAGGTAAAAAACATATGGTGTTGCAAAAAATTTCCAAACTCAATCGGGCCTGAAAAAATTAATCATAAAACTTTCCCTATTATTTCAGACAACTATGTGTAACAAATTGAATCCATATGATTTCTTCAAGTTTGCTTTTTAAGCAATTCCTTAAGACGGTTGGCTTTTGGCTGGTGATTCCGCTGGTCAAAATCCCGGAAATGTCAGGATAATAGCTATCATATTACCGATACACAAGCCTTGGAGTTGTTTTGCCTGAAATTCTTCTAATCCAGCCTCCCATTCGAGACTTCTATCTAACCAAAAAGAGGACCATACCTTACGGACTGGCATCTCTTGCAACAGGGTTGCTTACAGCGGGTTTCGAAGTGGACATTCTGGATTGCCTGGCTACCAACAAATCCAAAGACATTCCCTTGCCACAAGAGATGCAATATTTGAGGGAATATTATTCCAGACCTGACCAGGCTCCATTTTCACTCTTTTACCAGTATCGTCACTATGGGTACTCTTACGAGCACATCTCCACTCTGATTGCAAAATCGAAAGCTAAGCTGGTAGGCATTTCATCGCTTTTTACTCCTTATCAAGCCGAAGCATTGGCAGTTGCCGATTTGGTCAAAAAGCATTTGCCCGGAGCCAAAGTTGTCCTGGGAGGTCATCATCCTACTGCATTACCCGAGGAGGTATTACAGAATAACCCTGTTGATTTCATCATCAGAGGTGAGGGAGAACAAGCCTTGGTGCAGTTGGCTTTAGCCCTTAAAAACAATACGTCAACTGAAGGTATTCCCGGATTGTGCTATCGGGACCCAAATGGCAAAGCTGTCATCTCTGCTCCGGCAATTATTGGTAATCCGGATGATTTTCCTCTACCTGCCAATCAACTGATTAAGTCATCATTTTATCAACGAAAACGTAAGGGAAGTACTGTGATCATGGCAGGCAGGGGATGTAACCTGAAATGCAGCTATTGTTCGGTAAGTGCTGATTCATTTCTCCCGTTCAGGAGAAGATCGTTGTCTGCAGTTATACGGGAGTTGGACGTTGCTGTTGAGGCGGGTGCCCGGTTTATCGATTTTGAGGATGAGAATCTCTCCATTCAGAGAAGCTGGTTTCGGGAATTGCTGGACACTATCAGCGCCAGGTACCAGGGAGTTGACTTGGAACTAAGGGCCATGAATGGTCTTTTACCGACCACACTGGATGATGACACCATACAATCGATGGCAAAAGCCGGGTTTAAGGAGTTGAATCTCTCACTCTGCACGATTTCCAAAGACCAGTTAAGAAGATTTTCAAGACCCGATGTGCAATCAGCCTTTGATCGATGTCTTGAGTCAGCAGAAAATCATGGGTTGACTGCTGTTGGCTACGTCATCATCGGAGCACCCTGGCAACAACCGGAAGATTCCATCAGCGATCTGATATTCCTGGCGGCAAGAAGAGTGCTAGCCGGATTATCCGTTTATTACCCCTCCCCGGGAAGCACTGATTACAAGAGGTATACAAATGAAAAAATCTTTCCTGCGGATCTTTTATTGACCAGATCAACAGCCCTGCCTGTTTCCCATCAAACAACACGACTGGAAACTGTTACCTTGCTCCGTCTGGGAAGAATCATAAATTATATGAAAGCGTTACAAGCCCGGGGAAAGAGCAGAGGTAAAGACGAGATTGGTAAAAAGCTGATAGCAGAGTTTCTAAATTGCGGCAAGATTCCGGGGATAGATGAAAACGGGGAGTATTATGAACAAAAGGTATCAGATCACGTCGTTCAATCATTCTTAACAGCCCTGGCCTCAACCACACTCAGGGCTGCAAGTTAAATCCGTTACTGCTGAACGGTCTTTTCCAATGCTTTATTGAAGATCTCCAGGCCTTCTGACATTTCTTTTTCTGTGATAAGCAACGACGGAAAAAACCGAATGATTCTCTCCTGGGTTAAATTGAGCATCAGTTTATTTTCAAGACATTTTTGATAGACAGCACCGGCCTGGTGAGCATCTCTAAATTGAACCGCAATCAATAATCCTTTTCCCCTGACCTCCTCTACCAGATCGTGATATTTTTTCCGGATATCTTGCAATTGTTTGAGGGTCCATTCACCGAGTTTATTTACCTTCTCGGCGATGTTGTTGTCTTTGAGATAGCTAATCACTCCATGGGCCACTGCGCAAGCCAGAGGATTGCCGCAATAGGTTCCGCCGTGATCACCTTTTTCAATCTTTGCTGCAATGTCTTCCGAGACAGCAAATCCACCAATGGGGAAACCTCCTCCCATGCCTTTCGCCATGGTTAAAAAATCAACCTTGAGACCCATACCGTCGATGGCAAACATGGAGCCAGTTCGACAGAACCCGGTTTGTACTTCATCTATGATCAGATAAGTGCCGTTCTGTTCACAAAGGTCGGAAACCTGTTTTAAATAATCCGCCAAAGAGATATTTACCCCCCCTTCACCTTGAATGGGCTCCAGGATGACGGCTGCAGTGTTTTCATTCAGCTCGTTTTTTAAGGCTTCAAGATCATTGTAAGGAACGAATTTGTAATTTGGCATGATGGGATTAAATTTTTCCCGATGCTTTGCCTGTCCCGTTGCTGAAGCAGTGCTGATGGTTCTGCCGTGAAAACTCAGGTTGGTTGAGATCACGTCTTTTCTTCCGCTGACTTTGCGGGCCAATTTTAAGGCCGCATCGTTAGCCTCGGAAAAAAAAAAAAAAAAAAACACTCGTGTCAACCCTTGAGGAAGAATGTGGGAAAACAGATCCAGAAGTCGAGCCCTGGCTGGTGAATAAGTTAATCCGGAGCTTGGATTCTGTATGATCTGTTTGCTTTGCTCACACACAGCATTGATTATAACAGGATGAGCATGGCCCAGGCTGGTCACTCCCCAACCGGCCGTCATATCGAAATAACGATTCCCGTTTTCATCCCACACATAGATACCCTCTCCCTTTGTAATAGAAACTTGCAGTTTATTAAAAAACGGAATCGAATATTTGTCTTCTATCTCAATTGTTTTCATGTTTTTTCTTTCCAATTCATTTTTCGAATCCTGGTTGATAATATCTTTACCTAACCCTTTTTCATCTCAGGCCAGATATTTGTTAAATCGATGTTTTCCAATGCATTCACCATTTTTTTCGAAAAACCTTCTGTTTTTAACAGATCGTTTAATTCTTTCACACCATTTTTATAAACTGCACGAAGATTCAAATCTTCATAAGAGCAGTTGTGATCCAGCAACGGCAAACCAAAATAGTTGTGTATCTTTTGGATCTCCTTTTCCTCCAAATAGATCAACGGACGAATCATCGTCATCCCGGAGCCTTCCACTGAAACAACCGGGGAAAAGCTTCCGAATTTGCGGTTTTGCACGATGTTCATAAAAAAGGTTTCAGCAATATCATCAGCGTGGTGACCGTAAGCGACTGTTTGTATACCTTTCTCTTCCAATATCTCTGAAATGGCTCCACGTTTTAATCGTGAACAAATGTAACAGGGTTTGTCATTGTTCTGCTGCTCATCTTTACGCAATAGCGATTCGTAATAGGGAATTTCCAGTTCGGAACAGAACTCTCCCAGTAAAGCTGTATTGTAATCGTCCGTTTTAATGTGGAGCGCTGAAAGGTTGAAATTCAAATGGGAATAACGAGTTAACAAATACAGGATGTAAAGCAGGGTTGTGCTGTCTTTACCACCGGAAAGTGCGACACACACTCCGGCGCCTTCTTTGATCATAGAGTAGGTTTCGATGGCCTTAACCACATCATTCAAAAACCATTTTCGCCAGTTTTTATTAAATCCCGTGTTTCGTGCCATGATACGCTTTATCCAACAGCCCGCAATATCGTAAAGCCAGGAAAATGCTGCTGATATGCAGGGATTGGGAAAACTCGCCTCTGTCGATTAGCTGCATCAATTTATTGATCTCCACAAACTCAAATTCGATGTCTTCGGTTTCGTCCAAATGTTGCTCAGCTACCTGCCTGGTTCCAAAGGCGATAAAACTATGAACCTTGTTTGTCTGGCGGGCCGGGTTAGCATAGACTGAACCCAAACTCTCAATTCGTTTCGCCTCGCAACCGGTTTCCTCCAGTAATTCCCGTTTGACGGCATCCAAAGGTGATGCATCCGAATCATCGATCAGACCACATGGAATCTCTGCGCATACTTCACGAGCACCGTGACGGTATTGCCTGACAATGAGAATTCGCTGTTCATCATCAAATGGCACCACGTGAGTCCAATCTGCCTTCTCAAAAATATAAAACGGTTCGATGATAGCGCCTTCTGCCGTCTCACAACGATCAGCACGCAGATTGATCCAGCGATCCTGAACAAGGTATTTGGAGCTTAGGATTTTCCAGGGTTTTAAGGTCATTGTTTTAGTAATTCAGGCAACGCGGTTGAAAGTAAATATCGATTATAAACTGTGCTACCAGTCTCGCAAATTCAGCGACTTCACCAAAAGGCCCTTACAATGCTACAACTTTGCAAATTTGCATTGATTTGGTTTAACCATACAAATCCTGGCACTGGTTTTTTATTTATTCTCGCGATCAGATCCTTCGGCGGCCACGTAGAGCCGCCCTACCCTCCGTCGCCGGAAATAATCGAAATCCTGCTTTTACCAAAAAAAACCAGGGATTTTCTTTTACAAAACAGCATGATCAGCAAACAAGAGCTGTGTTGGATTAGTGATTCTTGGAATTATTTAGCACGTCTAATCAATCCCAGGCAGATCAGTAATATAACAGCGCCCACAAACGCCATAATCAGAGAATCCACCCGATAGTCCAGACCGATATGAATTCCAAGTTGTCTGAATCCCCACTGCCCAACAATAGCGCCAATCACACCGATTACAGTATTACCCAACAAACCATAGCTAAAACCGCTGAATACTTTACCAGCCAACCAGCCTGCTGCAGCTCCAATAGCAATAAACCAAACCCATTCCATAAACCGGTCTCCTTTTAGTCAATCCATGAACCATGGATTATTCAAGTTTAATGGCAAAACAGGACACTCATTTGACAGAGGCTGATATCCCTCGCATGACAATAGGAATTAAAATAGATTGTTAGAGATAAGATAACCGGTAATAGGACAGGATCTCGGTGATAATTTTGGATGCAGCCGCCCGATGCTGGTAGTGGATATCTTTTGCTTCTTCCCAGTTGCCTTTTTTGAGCGCTTCCAGAACCTGCCGATGTTCATCAACAGATTTGCTGGGTTTTGGTCGGAGGCGCAGGGTTGTGAGACGAGCCCTATGGGTCTGGTCCGTCAAAGTTGCTGCCATGCTGGCCAGTCTTTTATTACCGCATTGCTTCAACAATTCCTGATGGAAGCGTGCATCGGCATCTGCCCATCCTTCCAGATTGTCCTCTTCCAACGCCTTATCCATCGCATTGATTGGATTTTCCAGGGCAGTGACTTCTTTTTTGGTAAGTTTGCGTTTTCCCAACAATTCGACAGCTGCCACTTCCAGGGCAGACAGCACTTCGTAAATTTCCTTCATATCATCCGGGGAAAGAGGAACAACCCGCATTCCTTTTCTGGGAATTAATTCAACCAAGCCTTCGTTGTGAAGCCGAATTAAGGCTTCTCGAATGGGAGTCCTGCTCATTCCCAGTTCGTCAACCATTTGCCTTTCCAGCGCTTGATATCCGGGTGGATACTGGTTCTCGATGATCTTTTTTTTGATGGTCTCGTATGCTTGGTTTACAAAAGACATTTATCTGAACCTCAATGGAAGTGAATTAGTTATGATTAATCGTATTAATTAGCATAAGCCCGTTTTTCCTGCAACCTGAACCTGCGACACCAAAGCCTTTCGAAAGCCAATGTTTTTAGTTTAATTGATACTGACCAGAAAGATGTCATACTGACCACGAGAAGCGAAACCAATACCTTCAAATGATTTAACGGCATTGACTCATGGCTCGATTAACAATAATTCCAATGGAGGGGAGGCACCCCTGCTACTGGTGAAGAGAAGGTCGCCAGAGAATCCCCTAACAAACATCCCAAATAGATCGTTTTCAGGTCTTTTCCCCCAAAGGCAAGGCTGGATACATTTTTCAACTTCTTACTTCTGATCGTATCAAGATGCTCTCTGTCCAGCACCCCGGCTTTAAATGCTTGTTCCGCGGAATTGACATGATCATGATCCAAATCCTCTAAAATAAGCTGATGCTTACCCCCAGGGGCTATCCTTAGCAACCTGTTGCTGATAATACTGGTAATCCAGATACCACCTTCACAATCAAAAGCCAGTCCATCCGGGAAGATTCCTTCTCCAAATTCAGTAACCACCTCTTTTTTACCCAAAACACCACTTTTATTAAGGGCAAACCGACTGAGCTTTCTGCCAAATGTTTCAATAACGTAAAGCCAATTTCCCGAAGGATCTATCTTTACTTCATTGGTATATCCAAGGTTATCGGCAACAATTTTGATTTCCTTGTTTTCAATCAAGGCGATGAACCCGTCCGCGACATCTCTTCGATATCCCCTTGATCTTGGCCTCAGCCAGGTACTAACCGTGAGCCAAATCCTGTCATACCGATCTTTCATCACAAAATTAGCCGGTGGTATTTTCTTCCCGTCAATCACATCGGCAACAACTTCCAGTTCTCCTTGTCGGGAAAGCCTGTACAGACCGCCATCAGCCCCCAGGTTGGCAATTAAAAAATGCCCTGTTTCTTCCAGCGCGATACCGTTAGGTTTGAAATCAAAGGAGCAATCATTTGCCAGAATCCAGGATTGCCGACCATCGGGAAGGATCTGACAAACCCCACCCCTCCAATCTGCTGTATAAATGGCTCCATTTGCCGTACACAAAACACATTCAGGTCGATTTAGACCTTCCCCAACAAACTTCAAGGAGTCAACTTCAACCTTAAAATCATTCATCGCCATGTCACAAAACACTTGAGACGCTGTTCAACATAAAATCCAAGATACTATAAAGCTGTTCTCATAAACATAATGATGGATCGCCTCTTTGTCATGCCATATAATGATATCTATCACTCATCTTGACATAAAAAATACTTTAATGTATACATTAAATAATATGAGTTATTTTCAAAGCGAATCAGGTGAGCAATCCATCTGAAAACCTCCAGAGGCCTACCTGTAAACACTTTCCTGAATCCGGACTGCATTGGGTTCGATATTAAAAATATCCTAAAGTTAAAGTTGGAGTATCAATGTTTATAGTCGATGTTGATTTTTTAGTACATGAAGATTGCAGAGATGAGTTTCATCGTGCAGTGTTAACACAGGCGGCGAATTCACTGGAACGGGAGCAGGATTGTATAACATTCGATGTGTATGTTGATCAAAATAACCCGGCCAGATTTTACCTTCATGAAGAATATAGCTCACAGGAAGCTTTTTTGAACCATATGAAAACAGCGCACTATTTCCAATTTGAGGAGCTTTCATCACCCTGGGTAATCAGCAAAACAATTGACACCCGTGAAGAATCCAACAAAAAACGGCAAGGAGCATGATCAAATGAAGATCTGGCAGATTGCTGTATTGGAAGGTGATGGCGTAGGCCGCGAGGTGATGCCTGTCTGCCTTGAGTTGCTGAATGCAGTTGCAAACAAGGTGGGAACGTTTCAGTTTCAATTCAAGCATCTTGAAGCAGGTGCCGATCTGTTTCAACGCACCGGGGAAGCTTTCCCTGATGCAACATTTCAGGAGGCAAAATCGGCAGATGCTATTTTGCTGGGAGCCATGGGAATTCCTGAAGTTCGCTATCCTGATGGTAGAGAAATTGCTCCCCAACTTGATCTCCGCGAAAGACTCGGACTTTTCGCAGGCTTAAGACCGATCCGCTCCGTTCAGGGTGTGCCTGAAGTGTTATCCCACCCTTTAGCCTCCAAGATCGATTTTGTCATTATACGAGAATCCACTGAAGGGCTCTTTGCTGCTCGGAATTCAGGAGAAAACAATTCGAATGATGTAGCCAAAGACAGCCTCGTGATCACTCGGGCAGCTTGTGAACGTTTATTTCATTATGCATTCAGGTTAGCGCGAAAACGCTCCCGTCGCGGGTATCCGGGTAAAGTCACTTGTGTGGACAAAGCGAATGTGTTAAGTTCATATGCGTTTTTTCGGAAGATATTCAAAGAGATTGCCGAGGAGTACCCTGACGTCAAGGCTGATTACTGCTATATCGACGCTATGGCATTAAACCTGGTTAAAATTCCCTGGGAATTTGATGTTCTGGTGGCAGAAAACATGTTCGGAGACATTTTATCCGACCTGGGAGCAGCATTAATCGGTGGCATGGGGATGGCACCATCCGGAGATATCGGGGAAAATCACGCGGTCTTTCAGCCATGTCACGGCACAGCCCCTGACATCATTGGCAAAGGTATGGCAAATCCGGTTGCCATGCTTAGGTCAGCAGCGATGATGGTTGAATGGCTGGGCGAAAAGGCTGGAATTCCGGAAGCTCACCAGGCCAGTCGGTTCATACAATTAGGTATAGACAAAGCATTCGAAGGAGGTGAGTTACTTCCTTACGAATTGGGCGGAACTGCCGGCACCAGGGAGATTTTTGATGCCATCATGGAGCAACTAGAGGAGTCCAAGGATGTATCGGATCGCAGCAGTAGGAACGGGGTATTTTGCTCGTAATCATTACGAGGCCTGGAACCGTATCGATTCCGTACAGATTGCAGCATTGTGTGACACCGACATCGAAAAAGCCGAACAATGCGCCAAGGATTTTGGTGTCCCCAAGGTTTACAACCAGGTATCCCAGATGCTGGATGAGATCCAGCCAGATATTCTGGATATTATCTCTCCTTCCAAAACCCACCTTCAATACGTAAAAGAGGCAGCAAAACGCGGAATCAACATTATTTGTCAAAAACCCCTTTCGCCTTCCTTCGCTGAGGCCAGAGAACTTATTGGGAAAGCCGAAGATTCCGGGATTCTATTGGTTATTCATGAAAATTTTCGATTTATGCCCTGGTTTCGCAAGTCCAAAGAGTTTATTAAACAAGGTCACCTGGGGGATATCCATAACATCCTCTTTCGTTTCAGACCTGGTGATGGACAAGGCCCCGGCGCATATCTGGACAGGCAGCCCTATTTTCAAAAATTAAATCGTTTTTTAATTCATGAAACCGGTATTCATTTCATCGACACCTTTCGTTACCTGTGCGGAGAGGTAAAATCGGTCTACGCGTATCTGCGTCAAATCAACCCCGTAATCACCGGGGAAGATGCCGGATATGTTATTTTTGAATTTGAAAACGGTTCCTCCGGTTTGTTTGATGGCAGCCGCTTGAATGATCATGTGGCGGATTATTGCCGCTTAACCTTCGGCGAAATGTTTCTGGAAGGCTCCCTGGGTGTTTTGAGACTGGATGGATACGGCCGTTTGTGGTGGAAACCACATGGACAATCGGAAACCGAACTGGCATACGAATGGAACAACATGAATTTCAGTGGAGATTGTGTTTACGGATTGCTATCTCATGTCATGAACCACCTGGAACAGGGTACTGGTATCGAAAACGCAGGTCGTGATTATCTTGCCAATTTATATGTCGAGGAAGCCATTTATCACTCCAATGAGAAAAAAAAGCAGGTCCAACTAAACGACTTTATAGACTCACTTACCAATCAGGATTCTTCCAATAGCGGATAATCCATTTCCACCGGTTCATCTTTTCGAAATTGTCGCATCAGTTCCATTAGTCGTGTTGCATGCACAGAAAGATTTTTTGCCAGTGCGGCTGCTTTGTCTGAAATAGCTGAGTTTTGTTGTACAACACCATTCACTTGCTCCAGACCGTTGTCTATCTCTGCTATTCCCTGGTTTTGTTGCTGTGAGTCCTTTGATATTGCCTGTATCAGTTTTTGGGATTCTTCCACATTGGTGATGATTTCAGACAGGACAGATGCAGTTAAATCAGCATGTTTCACTCCATTTTCAACTTCTTTTTGAGACAAATTGATCAATTCTGCAGTTTCGTTTGCTGAGGCCACACTCCTGGCAGCGAGATTTCTGACCTCATCAGCCACTACAGCAAATCCCTTCCCGTACTTTCCGGCACGGGCTGCTTCAACTGATGCGTTGAGTGCCAGTAGATTAGTTTGAAAGGCAATATCATCAATGACCTGAATGATTTTAGACACCCTGTTACTAGCATCGCTGATGGCATTTATGGATTCCAACATGCTTTCCATTTGCTTATTGCCCCGGCGTACAACGCTCATGATGCGTTCGGTCTGCTCTTGAGAACGTTCCGAGTTCTCACTATTGGTCCGAGCTTTTTCCGTGATTTCTTTCATGGAAGATGCAATCTGCTGTAGGGATGCCGCTTGCTCTGTTGTACCACTGGCCAAAGCGTGGGAAGTGTCTGACAGGTCGTCTGAATCAGCCTGAACTTCCCTTCCGGCTTCTAACACATGTGATATGGTAGCAGCAATCAAAGCCATCGATTTATTTGTATTGCTTTGCAAATCAAAAAGATCGCCGTTATAGATCCCATTCATTTTTTTGGACAAGCTGCCGGAAGCCAATCCGCTCATAACAGAGCTTATTCCCTCCATTGCATCCTGCAGGGAGTCCATCAAACTATTGAACGATTTTGCTATCATTCCAGCTTCGTCCTTTCCCTTGAGGGATACACGACTGGTGAATTTTCCAGTCTCAACAACGTTTGTCAGGCCCGTTGTCAGTTCCTCCAGCGGACGTGCCATGTTGCGACCAAACAAATATGCGAGGGGGAGCACAATGATAGTACAACCGAAAAACACAAGGATTAAAATTTCTATCATCTGTGTCGTATTGGACAAAGCTACGTGTTTGGAATGAAATCCGGATATGGCACCAAGGAGCTTTCCTGTTTTGGAATAAATGGGAAGGTTTCCGTTAAAAAACGATTCACTTTCCAATTCAAAATCTGACAACGAAGTAACCTGTTGTTTAAGGATCCAGTTTTCTGCTGTTTCAGGAAAAATACTAAGATCAAAATCATTTGCAGCCGGTAAACTTCCTGCACTGAACCCGTTAGGAAGGTAGGTATTTAGCTCTGCTCCCGTCAGTTTTGACAATCGCGCCAAAAAAGAGTCTTCCAGATTATGGCTGAACTGAACATAACCCAAAAATACACTTTCGTCTTTATCGGTTTCAGAGTTGTACTGGACAGTTTCAATCGGAATGTTTGCTATCAGTGAAAGATATTTATTTGAAGCAATGAAGTTTATTGCAGGCTCAGCCAGAACAGCCTCGTTTGATTTTTTTGGGATATGGGAATGAGCGTTCGAAACCTTCCAGGAATTGAAGTTTAGTTGATCTCCTGCTTTTAATTCAGCTACTTCAAAATCATTTTGGAGCGGATAACCGGCAATACTTAATTCCGGCGCAGATTCCACAAACACAACCAGGTTCCCTTTGGCATCGTAGATGGTTGAACTGTTAAGCTTGGCTGTTTGGCTGATTGTTAATAAGGTTCCGGCAATTTCCCGATAGATCATCTTGGTTGTCATATCCATTTCGCCGGTTGACGCAAACTGGGTAAGATAATGGATACTTGAAGCCAAGTTGTCCTTTGCTGCGACCTGCTTGCCATTTGTGATCAGTTTGTCACCGACTACTGATAACTCTTCTCGAACAGTATCCAACGCTTGAGTGAGGAGCTTGTTGGAATTTGCTCTGTTTTGTCGATAAATTATTAATGATACAGTGATTAAAGACAAAACCATCATAAATACAATGACACTGACTGTATAAACAATAAGCTTGGTTCTGAGCTTCAAGTTTTTCATATCATTCCCGGATAGATTTGTTCAAAATTACTTTATTTAAATTCACCTCCTCCTAGATATTTAATCATATCAATTTGATAATGTATTTTCAATTTTCAATAACCCTACTGATTGGCTCTATTCAACCTGCTTTTTCACAAATGTTTCCAATCGTCTTAAGTCGGCGCTAAAATTACGGATACCCTCTGCCAGTTTTTCGGTTGCCATGGCATCTTCATTCATCATCCAGCGAAAGGTTTTTTCATCCAGGCTGATCTTTTCCAGTTCTGCCGGAAAGTCTGATTCAGGATTTAATTTTTGTGAAAGAGTTCCTTTGTCTGATTGCAGTTCCTCAAGAAAATTAGGTCCTATGGTTAAGCGGTCACATCCGGCCAGCTCTTCAATTTCACCAACGTTTCTAAAACTGGCTCCCATCACGATCGTGCGATATTGAAACTTCTTGTAATAATTATAGATCCACTTAACAGATTGCACACCGGGATCTGTTTCAGCCGTGTATTCTTTACCTTCATTGTTTTTAAACCAATCCAGAATTCGTCCTACAAAAGGAGAAATCAAAAATACACCGGCTTCAGCGCAGGCAATTGCTTGAGCCGTTCCAAACAGCAGGGTTAAATTGCAGTTGATATCCTCTTTTTCCAAAATTTCAGCAGCCCGGATGCCTTCCCAGGTTGCCGCGATTTTTATCAACACACGGTTTTTGGGGATGCCCTCGTTTTCATATAACTGAATAAGCTTTCTGGCTCGTTTGATGGTCTGCTCAGAATCAAAAGAAAGTCGGGCATCCACCTCGGTTGAGATTCTTCCGGGCACAATATTGAGAATTTCCCTGCCAAAGCTCACTGCCAGGTAATCCAGGGTATTATCTATTTTCGCTTTCTCACCACCCCCCTGGTCAGCGGCCCACATCAGGGCATCATTTACCAAATGGGAATATTCCTCCATTTGAGCCGCTTTGTATATCAGTGACGGATTGGTTGTGGCATCTTCCGGTGCGTATTTTCGAATTGAGTTGATATCGCCGGTATCAGCGACAACTACGGTCACGTTTTTCAGTTGAGTCAGCTTGTCTTGCATCGAATTGCTCCAGGTTGCGTCAATATTCTGATCCACCCAGACAGCTATCAGGGTGGGGACAGGTGGGATCGTTTACTTTTGATTGACAAGATAAATGCTTGAACTACAGTGACTGGCTATTCGTCTTCAGGCATAATTAAACAGCCTTCACTCTTGGGATCAAAAAAGATGTTGCGGGTTTCATCCACCCTGTTTTGAAAGCAGATGTTAACAGCTCCTTCACTACCCCCCTGGAACCAGTGATTTGTATTGGGAGTTACCGTGAACTGCTGCCCTTGTTCCAGTTTGGTTTCATGCCTGGCTGTATAGTATTTTTCCTTGCCCGTGGGAATAAGAATTGGTTCATCTTCCTGGTTGTCTTTGGCGGAATACACTTTGGTTTGACCGAATATTACCCGGATAGTCTCCTCTTTTCCGATTTCCTCTTCATAGGGAGGATGAACATGCTGGGGCAGACTTTGATTTGGCAATAGCATCAATATTGTGATTCTCAGACGTTTGGTTCTCAAAATATCGATAAAAGCAAATCCTTCTTTACGAATATCCCCCAGTCCAAGGTCGTTCACTTCCAGCATTTCCAACTCGTTTTTCGATACGGGAAAACCTGATTTAACCAGCAAGTCGCTGTACTCAGACCTGACTTCTTTTTCCAGTTCCGGATTCATGGTTACCTTTAAAAATAATTTTTCACATTTTCGGGTTTAGTAAGGCTTGATCTAGCCTGCAAATAAAGGTTTTAATTCTGGTTTTCAAGGCGTTATCGGTTATCAGTTTGTGGACTAAGACGCTGGCATATTTTATTAAAACCTTAAAATGAATCTATCAACCTTGATCTGCCCTACACGGAGGAAACTTTAAATAGATGGATAAAAGCAAGTAGAGCAGATCAAGGGTTTTTTAATGGCTATTCTGTTAGACTATCAATGGAATCTGCCATTGAGCTTAACAAGAGACAGCAAGAAGCGGCTCCTGCATCTATCACTCCGCGTGAGCGCTCTCCCAGGCGGCTGGATCGACCTTTTTTGGCAACCATTTCTTCGGTTGAGTTTTTTCCCGTTTCAGCTGCCGCTTTCATGGCACCCAGGGCTTCTTTAAGCGAGGCACCATTATCCAGGGCATTTCGGTAAGCTGCTTCGGCAGGAACGAGGCAGTCCATCAAGGTTTTATCGCCGGGCTTGGCATCACTTATTTTTTGTAAATCGGCCAACCCACGGGCTAACATATCGCCGACAATATTGCCGTCTATCACCTCCTTACCTTCGCAGGCTTTGGCCATTGCCTTGTACAACATACCATATAGCGGCCCCATGGATCCGCCGATCTTCATCATCAAAATCGAAGATAGGGTTTTCAGTCCTTGGCTCAAATCTCCAGGGGAGGATGCCAGTTGTTCCGCACACATGGTGAATCCCTTGTTCATATTGATACCGTGATCTCCGTCCCCAATGGCTCCGTCAATATCGCTCAGATACTGCTTGTTTTCCTGTATCACACCAATCATATCTTCCACGATGCGGATTCCTTCCTGGTTTGAAAACGATTCTTTCATAACATTCCCTTTTAAAACTGGGTTAATCCCCATGATTCTGCCGGGTAATCGATGCATGTTTTCAGGTCTTCATCCATTTTCATGATGGTGAGGGTCACACCGGCCATTTCCAAAGAAGTAAAATAGTCACCGACATATGGTCTGTAAACATTGATACCGGCTTCATCCAGCAGCAATTTAACTTCATTGAAGAGAATAAACTGTTCCATGGGAGGAGTAGATCCCAGACCTGATATCAGAACCGTCACATCATCGCCCGATTGGAAGGGGAGATCCGGCAAGATTATGTCTGCCATCCGCTTGGCAATTTGTTTGGAGGTTTCAAGTGGAACAACTTCCAGTCCCGGCTCGCCATGATGACCGATTCCCACTTCCATCTTTCCCTCTTCAATCGTGAAATTAGGGTGTCCGACCTCAGGTATTGTACAGGGGCTTAATCCGATTCCCATACTGCGGGTGTTATCGATGGCTTTTTGGGATACGGCAATGACTTCATCCAATGATCCTCCCATAGAGGCTTTGGCACCGCCCACTTTCCACATCAAAATTTCCCCGGCCACACCTCTTCTATCATCCAGGCGATCTTTGGGAGCCGAGGGAACATCGTCATTGGCAACGACGGTTTTTACTTCCACACCTTCGTCGGCAATCATTTCGATCGCCATTTTCACGTTCATGTTGTCACCGGCATAGTTACCGTAAAGACAGGCGACTCCTTTTCCAGCATCAGCTGCTTTGAAGGCGTCAAAAAACATTTGAGCAGGTGGGGATGAAAAAATCTCTCCCACGGCCACAGCATCCACCAGGTTTTTCCCGATATACCCGGCAAATGCCGGTTTGTGCCCGGAACCACCACCTGTGACAATGCCGACCTTGTTAGCCACTGGTGCATCCTTAAATTTCAACACCCTGGGATTTTCTGTTTTAGAGACAATGTTCGGCAATGCCTTGACATAACCTTCCACCATTTCATCCACTACATCTTGAGGATTATTGATAATCTTTTGCATACGTCCTCCCTATATTTCAAAAATTTATCATCTGTATCGAGATGTGAAGTTGGCAGCTTTCTGAGCCACTTTTAGTAAATGTATTCCACATAATCAGATCGGAACCCGGATAAGATTTGGTTTGGCCGAAGTCAAGCAATGTATTGAGGACAAGCCGAATCTTGTCCGGGTTGGACCAAATATTTATTTTCTAATGAGCTTCGAAAGATTCTTTTTCCAATGCCCGCATTTGCTCTACCTTTGGTGTTGATCCACCTTGCTGGAACTCAGAACGTAACCAGGCATCAACAATCATTTTCGCCAGCTCCGGTCCGATAACACGCGATCCCATGGTAATTACCTGGGCATCGTTGCTCTTTTGCAGTCGTTCTGCTGAAAAAACATCATGGCAAAGACCGGCAAAGACACCTTTTACCTTATTGGCAATCATAGACATGCCCAACCCTGTTCCGCAGATTAAGATGCCCCGATCATAGGAGCCGGATTGAATCTGTTTTGCCAGGTTAAAGCCGATCTCAGGGTAGAGGGCGCCTTTTTCTCCGGCAAAATCCAGATCTTCGATGTCATATCCCTGGTCTTTCAAATACGCATAGATGACCGCCTTTAAATCGATGGCTGCATCATCTGCATCGATAGCGATTTTCATTTTGACAGTGCTCATAGGGAAAAAATCTCCTTTTCAATAAATTTCCACACCTTCATATAATCCCCACCGGAAATGAGTGATTGAAACGATTTCCGGTCGAGCTCACTCAACAATTTCCAGATTTTATTGGTCAGCCGGGTGTTCATTTCAAAGGTCTCTTTGATGTCCCAGCGGGTGGGTGAGGTATCAGATGTGACAAAATCGGTGTAGTTGTATTTCTGCAAGTAAAACAAGAATTCCACATAAGCCAGGAAATTTCTGGTACAGACCGGGTAATCCCAATCCCATTTGCCATCGTTATCGTTGATGTGGATATAGAGGTTATAATCACTTTCTGCGACCATAGCGACGGCCTCTGCCGGATTTTCCTGGCCGTACATGGAATGACCGAAATCCAGGGTAATCCCCATGCTCTTGTTTCCAATGTCATTCAACAGGCATAATGCCTTGGCTGCGGTATCAACAAAACAATGCCCCCGGGTTTCGCTGGGTTTGTACTCCACAAAAAGAGGAATCTCCTCTTTATATGCCCCGGCTTCTTCAAATGCTTCCACCATGTATTTCCACATCTGGGCGTAGTCACACTGAAAATTGAACTCATATCCGTCACCCAACGGACAGCAGGTAACTTTGTTTGCGCCTGTTGCCTGGGCAAAATCTTTGGCGTTTTTGATAAATTGAACGGCCTTGCTGCGAATGGCAGGATCTGTCGAAGTGATTCCGCCATTTCTGAACTCCGGTTCGGCCTTCACATTCACATTTATGGCTGCCACCTCCAGGTTGTTTTCTTTTAACAATCCGGATAGTTCACTGGCATCACTGGCTTCGTAAGGGAACACCACCTCAACCCCGGACATGCCATCCATTTCAGCCACCAATTGCAAGCGTTCCGCTAAGGTTAAGCTTTTGTTATATTCATGAAAGCGATCTTTGGTTTTGCTGACAAACCCGGTAATCAAGGCACATTTCACTGGATATTCCATAAAAACACTCCATACCTTGTGGTTTAACGCTGGACATTAAACCTGTTGCTTGATTCCTTGCCCACCTGCCTGAAAGCGATACCTTGCCACCTAGATTCCGAGGATCTGATCTGCATCCCCTGACGGCGGCAGGATATTTGTTTAGTTTCCTGTTTCGGTAACGACCTTGCGCTGCAGCTTTGACGACCACGCCCCGATTTTTTATCAAAACTGCCCATCCATTAAACACGGCTGAACACAGCCAATGAATATCACCGAACCTCCCTGCTGACAGGCATTTGTCAAAGAGAATAAAAAAATACTTGACTCTAATAAATTTATTAATGTATACATTGCACCATACAACAAAAAACGTCAATAGATATTTTTTAAACTCAAAGTCATTAATAATAAAGGGTTAGGAGTGATTTTTAGACAAGTTTTTTTAGGTCTAAAAAACCAAGTGAGCAACGGCTTCCAGGTTTCGGTTCAGCCATCGGAAAAGCACGAAGAAACTCTTACCCAGGTGGACTGAAAGCTTGAATCGTTTTTTTGCCTTCTCCTTTCATGATTCAAACAGTCAGGTTGACTATTGTTGTGGATCGAAACCTGAAGCCGGCCGTTGTTGATTGGGGACCACGCTCTCCTTGGCTGGGTCACTCGGATATTTCCCAGGCGGTTAACATCCGGTGACACAGCCGGGATTGATTCGCAGGAAAAAGTGGCTGCGAGCAGCTTTTCCTGCACTCACGATCCACAAGGGAAATTATTTGTTTCCCTTGTCTAGGTTCAACGGATCGACAATTTGGAATCGCAGGCCCCGGATTCCGAGAACTAATAACGAAATTAACTGAAAAGTTGTTTCCATTGAGGTCAACGTTCGTTTTCCATGCCCCCGGGCACTTGAAGATGTCTCTTTATAGGATGCTGTTATCCGGATAAGTAATATCCTGAAATTTGAATTGAAATCCCAGGATAATCAACGCTTTATTAGGAATGGATCAATATAAACAAAGACATCATAACTTTTTTTCGGTAGGAGAGAGGAATGAAAAGAATTTCTATTGTATTATTAGCCACATTTTTCGCAGTTTTGACCCTGGATAACGCTGTCGCGAAAAAATACCCCCGCAGAAATATCACAAACGCTGTTGTATGGGGTGCCGGTGGTGGAACAGACACCTGCAATCGTGTGATCAGTGCAGAGATGGCAAAGTTTTTGGGTGTTAATATAAATGTGATTAACAAAACAGGTGGTGTGGCAGGGTCTGTTGGAATGAGCTACGGGTTCACCCAAAGACGAGATGGTTACACACTGACAGGACTTTCGGAAAGTAACGTAACCGCAGGCGTTCAAGGTGGTTGGAATCAAAGAATGTCTGTTTGGGATTTCTTTATTGTGGGTGGATCACCTGATCTGGTTTCTGTGACACCAAGTACTCCTTACAAGTCTCTGAAAGATCTGGTAAATGCTGCCAAGAAAAATCCCGGATCGATCAAAGCCGGTGCCAGTGGCGCAGGTTCCATTCATCATTTAAATCTTCTGGCTTTGGAAAAAGGTTCCGGAGCAAAATTTAACTTCATCCCTTACAAAGGATCTGCTCCTTCCCAAACTGCAGCGATGACAGGTGAGATCAGTGTTGTTGTTACCTCTCTGGCTGAACAGCAACAACTGATTCGAAGCGGCAAACTGCGCCCCTTGGCCATGTTGATTCCTCAATCATACAAAGTTGACGGTGTAGGAACAATCCCTTCTGCTTTCACATCATACAAAGGGTTATCCAAGTATTTGCCAATCTCCCAGGCAATTGGTTTTGCAGTGCCTGCTGACGTTCCTGCATACAGAAAGGACATCTTGGCTGATGCCTTCAAAAAAGCGATGAACACCAAAAAAGTCAAGGATTGGGCAAAGGCAAACTACTATGTACTGTCCGGGAAAACAGGTGCTGAATCTAAAGCCGAATTCAACAAGCTTGAATCTCTCTTCTCCTGGACACTTTGGGATTTAGGTGCCGCCAAGGTAAATCCTGAACTGCTTGATATTCCTAAACCATAATTATCAAGAAACAACTCATGCGTGACACCGGTTGCTGTTCAGAGCATGAATTTGCTTTAACCGGTGTTCTCACTTTTTATTTCGAGTCCGGAAAATGCTAAGTAAGGAAAAGTTAAGAAAGGCAGACGTGTACACAGGATTTCTCATTACCCTTTTGGGAATCTGGATATGTTTTGAAGCCCTCCAAATGCCCATGAGAGATAGTTATGGTGGTGTACAGAATGTGTGGTACGTATCGCCCGCCATCTTCCCGTTGATAATTGGAGCAGTGTTAACCTTGTTGGGGCTGTTGCTTCTGGCAATTGCTGTGAAATCACTCGGAAGCGGCAGTACTCTCCAATTGTTTAAAGATACCATCAGCAAGGTGTTTTCCAGGCATAGACTGACCCTTTCAACCGCCCGCTTTTTAAGTATTGCCAGTTGCTTTGTATTTTACATTTTTATGAACGTACCGCGGGTGGATTTTGTAATTTGCAGTATTCTCTTTCTTTTTGTGTTTATTCAAAGTTTTTATCCTGACGAAGAAAGGTATCTGACCAAGATTTCAACCATCTACTTTATTGGCTCGATAGTGTTTGTCGCCTACTTTGGATTTGGAATGGCCAAATCCCTTCAAGCATCTTATCGCTATATAACAGACATATTGAATATCGTGTTTGTCCTGGTAATGGTTGCCTACACTTTTTGGTTATTCCGGCGGGAAGCAGAATTATTCAGGAAATTTAAAATCGGACTGGTTATTTCTTTCACCGTTCCCCTTCTGGTGGGGCCCATTTTTAAATACAGGTTGCTGATACCATTGCCCTATGAAGGCTTAACAGCCGAGTTTATGGACTTCCTGGTATATGATGTTTTTTTTAAATAACACACATTTTAGGGTTTAGTTTGGACTAGTTTCATTCACAAGCACGGAATTTTATTCCGGCTATGACTGTGTTATCGGCTATCGGTTAGTAGTTTTTGGAGCAATTATTCAAGTTTGGAAGAGCATACGAAAAATCAACTCTCCGATTAAGCACTCAGCTCTGTCTTTTGAACTATTTTTAGCCGGTAGTTTAATCATTGTTCATTCATATAGAACACGGGGCTTTCGCCAAAGACCGATAACTGGCAACTGGTCATGTGACGTTGGTTTTGCCTCGCATGAACCATGATGTTGTTACATTTTAATAAACCCCTCACATGTGCGTGAATAAGAGGTTTCATGTTTATTGTTGAAAGATTCGGGACTTTTCTGGGCATAGTATTTGAGTTTGCTTCCGATCCGTTCGTCATGGTTGTATTGTTTGGCGCGACCTTGATGGGGATCGTGTTTGGAGCTTTACCAGGTTTAACCGCCACCCTGGGTGTCGGTTTATTAACCACCCTGACATACGGGATGGATACCGGTACAGCCATGGTTGCTTTGTTGGCTATCTATGTGGGTGGTGTTTACGGCGGTTCCTATGCTTCTATCTTGTTAAATATTCCGGGAACAGCTGCAGCTGCGGCCACAGCGCTAGACGGTTACCCTCTCGCCTGCAAAGGTGAAGGAGGAAAAGCCATTGGAATGACCACCACAGCATCTGCCATTGGAACCATGGTGGGAATGTTTTTTGTTGTAGCCCTGTCTCCATTGATATCATCGTTTGCTTTACAATTCACTTCGTTTGAGTTCTTTCTCCTGGCCTTTTTCGGGATACTCATCAGCGGCACACTGACCAGTCCTGACCTGGTGTGCAAGGGCTGGATTTCAGGTTTTTTAGGTTTATTCCTGGCTTGCATTGGCAGAGACAGTCTCCAGTTTTTCCCCCGTTACACCATGGGGTTTATGGAGTTGGAAAGCGGGATAGAAGTGGTCCCTGTACTGATCGGTGCGTTTGGAATCCCCCAGATCATTCAGGTGCTAAAAGACAAAGTTGCCACAGCAGAAGCTAAAAAATTCAAACGCATTGTACCTGAATTTAAGCAGATTATTAAAAACCTAAAACATATTGGTCGATCAGCTTTGATTGGCGTGGGTATCGGATCAGTTCCAGGTATTGGTGAAGATATCGCCGGATGGGTTTCTTACGGAGCTGCCAGAAACTCTTCCAAAAATCCGGAAAACTTCGGTAAAGGTGAATATACCGCTATCATCTCGACGGAAACTGCCAACAATTCCTGTATCGGCGGCGCCATGATTCCGCTGTTGAACCTGGGAATTCCCGGAAGTCCACCAGCAGCCATGTTGCTGGGAGCATTGATGTTGCATAATGTGACTCCGGGTCCTATGATTTCCTTTGAGCATCCCACTTTTATTCTGGAAGTGACAGCCATCTTGTTACTCGCTTCAATGGCTATGTGGGTTTCGGGCATGCTGCTGGCAAAACAGGTGGTAAAGGTTCTAAAAATACCGCCCCAGCTTTTCCTGCCTATCATCGGTATGCTTTGCGTCATTGGCTCCTATGCCCTGGGACTGAACATCTTCAATCTATACCTGATGCTAATAGTGGGAATCATCTCCTATTTTCTGGTTGAAATGGGTTATCCCATTGCTCCACTGGTCATCGGAGTGATCTTGGGGCCCATGGCTGATGAAAACCTGAGACGTGCACTCATGGTTTCCAAGGGCAGTTTTATGCCAATTTTCGAACGACCTGTGGCCTTAATTCTGTTTATTATTATCATTCTCACCTTTTTGAGCCAGATACCAGCTTATAAAAGAGCCAGACAACGCATTTTTGCTAAACTGTTCAGCAAAAAAGGTGTGGCAGCAACAAACGAAAACTAATTGCCATCCGTTTTTCCCCTGTTGAACCCGGACCAAGCTGAAACAAAGCTTGCCCGGGTTTAGTATTTTCGTTTTGTTGGTTTTTTAATCAAGCAAACAAACTCTCGGACTGCAGCATGGGCAAACTCATTCTATCCTTTTGCATTATCGGTTGTGGTATTTCGCTCGGTTATATCATTCAGATCATGGTAAGCCGTGGAAAGTTAAATCTTGACATGGGATTGGATGCCCTGCGTATTCGACTTCAAAAGATTGGCTTGTTGTTCTTTATGCCGGTAACCATTTTGCTGGCTACCTGGATTGTCAAAATCGAAACACCCTCCCTCGCTGCTTTTCCACTGGTTGGTTTAAGTGCTATTCTGCTGGGTGGTATGCTGGCTCTTTCAAGCGCTCGTTTAATGCGGTTGGAAAATAAAAAGGCAGGAGCCTTTTTCGCTTGTGGATCTTTTACCAACATTGGCTCAATTGGAGCCCTGGTCTGTTTCATTTTCCTGGGAGAAAAAGGGTTTGCCCTGGTTCCTATCTATAAGCTGTTGGAGGAAACCACCTACTATTCCGTGGGATTTCCCATTTGTAAATACCTGGGATCAGCAGAACAGAGCAGGGAAGGGACCTTTGATCGCTTAAAAGGTTTGCTGAAGGACCCGTTTATCAGGGCAACTGTTTCCAGTATCTTGATTGGAGGAATTCTCAACCTCAGCAACATCCCCCGGCCGGAATTTTTCGGAATTGTGAACGCCATTTTTATTCCCGTGGGAACCAGTCTGTTGCTGATTTCGATTGGCCTGGCCATGAGGTTTCGCAGTGTGGTGAATTACCTGAAAGAATGTTTCTCCCTTTCCCTGATCAAGTTTCTGCTCGTCCCTGTGGTTATTACATTCTTTGCCTGGAGTCTGGGTTACGGTGAGATCGATAATGGGATTCCCCTGAAGGTGGTTTTAATCCTATCATCCATGCCCGTGGCATTCAATGCGCTGATTCCGCCCTCTATTTATGATTTGGATATTGACCTGGCAAACTCCTGCTGGCTGTTTACCACCTCCTGCCTGGTGGTCATTCTTCCGATTCTGATGTTTCTGCTGCAAGTGATTTGATGATGTTTCGCGGGTGATGAGTGAGCAAAGGCTTACCTATCGCATATCCCTGGCATACTCTTAATCTTAATCTTACTCGAAAAAATATTGCCTCTGTTTTCCATGTGAATCAAGACATTGGTACGATTTCCATCAGAACGAATAAAATAAACAGCTTTTCCATTTAACAATGTTTCGCCCGATGGGCAACAAGTTGCCCATCCTACCATCCTACCACGCACGTGATCATGCCATAATCAACGATTAGTTGTAGGATGGGAACTCGTTACCCATCAATTGCATGTCATGTGAGCCCTCTTGCTCTTAATCTTAATCTTAATCTTAATCGAAAGAATATTGCCTCTGTTTTCCATGTGAATCAAGACATTGGTGCGATTTCCATTAGAACGAATAAAATAAACAGCTTTCCCATTTAACAATGTTTCGCCCGATGGGCAACAAGTTGCCCATCCTACCATCCTGGCACGCACGTGATCATGCCATAATCAACGATTAGTTGTAGGATGGGTAACTCGTTACCCATCAATTGCATGTCATGTAAGCCCTCTTGCTCTTGCTCTTACTCTTACTCTTACTCTTAATCTTAATCTTAATTTTAATCGAAAGAATATTGCCTCTGTTTTCCATATGAATCAAGACATTTGTACGATTTC
>JAKSDL010000236.1 GCA_022360105.1 Pseudomonadota bacterium | reverse complement strand
GTACAGGCACTGACAAACATCGGCATCCGGGATATTGCCATTATTTCGGGTGATCAGGGATCGCCTGTGAAACGTATTGCCCAGGAGACCGGTATTCACACATATCATGCCGCCCAGAAACCTAAAGATAAGCTGGAAAAGATCGACGGTTATCAGAAAGGCAACCTGGTGTACGTGGGAGACGGTATCAATGATGCGCCCGCCCTAAAAGCTGCGACGACCGGTATTGCTATGGGATTGAGGGGATCGGATGTGGCGCTTGAGACAGCTGATATTGTTTTGATGAATGACAAGTTGTCACTGCTGCCTTTTTTGGTCAAACTCAGCCGAAAAATGTCCGGAATTATCAAGATCAATATCCTGCTCAGTTTTGGTATCAATGCCATTGCTGTTGCTGCCAGTTCGGCAGGATTGCTGACACCAATTCTGGGCGCTGTCACCCACAACATTGGATCGATCCTGGTTGTGGCCCTGGCTGCTTCCCTCCGGTTTACCAAAGCTTGATTCACGTTTGATCCGGACGTTCTGCTTATCAGACTGTATCGCAATTCAAGTTAGTGGATCATCGTGTCAGTGGGAGCTCTGCTCCCACTGACACGATAAACCCTATGATGAGGTGTGCAACCTGGATTGTGCTTTGAAGGAGCATTTCAAAAAGACCTAAATATCGTAATTTCGAGGATGAAGCACTCTTTCAGAGTGCAAATCGATTTTTGATTCCTACCCTGGGTTAGCATCCGGGACTTCGAATCAATCAAAACAAACTGAAAACAACTTTGCGCTTATGGGGTAATCGACCGCAGTAATGACAGCCATACCTTAAAATAATCCAATCCTATTCTGTGAATTTATAAGAAATACCAACCACCTCTCAGTTCACCACAACACCACTACTTTTTACGCCAGCTGAAGCCTCATGTGTTTTCCTTTCCTTGCCGAATGGTTTGGTCAACAGAATGACAATCGGAGTCAGGGTGAAATCTGCGACCAGGGCTGTGATCAATCCGGTCATAGACAGCAAACCCACACGGAACATGTTGTTCACCGGAGAAAACATGTACATGGCAAAGGTCGTGGCCAGAATAATGGTTGTCATGGTCAGGGTTTTTCCCACCACATAAAAGGAGTTCGAAATAGCCGTGCGGTAGTTTCCATGCACTTCAAATTCGTATTTAATCTGATTGATAAAATGAATACTATCGTCTACAGCGACTCCCAGCAGCATCGGTATGATCATCATATTCATCATATCCATCTGGTAACTGAAATATCCCATGATGCCACCCAATATAATAAGGGGGGAAACATTGGGGATCATCCCGATTAACCCGGTTTTGATACTGCCAAAAACCAATGCCAGCAGGATACCGATTACGCATAAGGCAGTAAAAAAGGACTTTAATTCGCCGGAGACGATTTTACGATTGAGTTCAGCAAAGCGCACAGCTGATCCAATCGTGGCGACTTTTGCTTCCGGAAAAAGCTCTTGACCCAGGGTTTTGATCCTGGCCAGCTCCCTTTCGATTTCATTGGATTCAAACCTGGTTAATTCAACCCGCGCTCTCAGAATCGAGTAATCTTCATTGATCCAGTCAAAAATACGATCACCACCGGAGATTTCATAAAGAAACAGAAGCTGGGCGATCAGATCTCTATGCTCCGGAACCTTGTAAAAGGATGGATTGTCCGAGTGAAATGTTTGGTTCATATCCTTGATAATATCCAGGATGGAAGTTATTTTCGCCTCTCCCTCGGATTTTTTGGTCAATTCAAAGTTTCCAACCTCGGTAAGCAGCCGGTCGAATTTCTTCATAACCTCAGGATCTTTGATCGCATCTTTTTCATCATAGGTAACAGTGATGTTATAGGAGATGTAGGAACCCAGTTGTGATTGAACAACCTCATGGGTTCTTTTGACATAAGGAACTTTTAGCCCCATAAACTCAAAGATATCCATATTAACGCCAATCTTGGCAATTCCGGGAGCAAATCCAACAATCACCAGGATAAACACAGTCGCCACAGGCCATTTGTGATCGAGCATTTTTAGACCCATGCCCTGCATCCAGGTATTGAATGGAAGCTTTTTAGAGAGTTGCTTCTGTGAATCATGCGGTTGATCTTTTCCGAAACTCATGAAAATGGGAATCAGGATCATCACAAACAGGTAAACGGAAAAAACGCCTGCCGCACTGGTGTAGCCCACCCAGCGAACCGGCATGATACCTGCCACGGTAAACGACATCATGGAGCCCATGGTGGTAATGGCGGTAAACAGGATCGGCCATCCGGTTTCTTCCACTGCTGTAATCACGGATTGCCGCCGTTTACCGGTTTGCCTGAAATTTCTTTTAAAAGCATTCACCAGGTGAATGGAATAACCTACCGAAAGTGCCATGGCCAGTAAAACCGGCAAAGTAACCATATTTGCATCCAGACCGATTCTCAGCCAACCCATCACTCCGAAAACCACGGCGATACCTGTAAATGAAGTAATAGCAGGTACAATGATACCACGAAAAGACCTGAGAAATACCGTCAGCAGAATGATCATCACGACAAAGCCCGATAAAACCCTGAGTTTTGTTTCCCTACCGAAAAAGATTTTTTCTTCCATTTCAGTGTAGGGCAACCCGGTCGCTTTAATGGTGTAGAGATCGCTCTGCCATTTGGGATCGGTGACAATAGCCATGGCAGCTGCTCCATCCTGGTACAAGGGCTCAGTATCGCTTTCTTTTTTCCACTCCTCTTTTTCCGGATATTCATCCAGTGAAAGGACCAACCAGGTTTCGGTGGCGTCTCTGGAAACCATTTTGTTTACTACAGACTGGCGGGATAAGATTAACTCCTTGGTTTCCTTTAACTTCTGCAGGTCATCAGGAACTCCGTCCTCAAAAGGATTGATAACTTCAATGCCCTCCTTGGTTCCGATAGTCAGCTCAAAATCCATGAGAGAGGTGACATCATCAGCATAAGGGACTTTATCGGTGAGCTCCTCGCCTATTTCTTTAATCATCTTCAAAACTTCAGGATGGAAAACGTCGTCCGCTTCGATTAAGAGGCCAATGGATTCATTGTTTCCAAACAACTCCTCGAATTTGTCCTCGGCGATCTGTATTTCTTCATCCTTGTCAAACCATTCATCTACATTGCTTTCCATGGACACACGCGGCAACCCGCTGAATCCAAAAACAGTTAAAAGTAATATAAATACCAGCATCTGCCAGCGATAGCGAATCTGGAATTCCCCCAGTTGCTTGAAAAAAGCGTTCACTCGTTGAATTTTCATTGTTCCTTCCTATTAATAATGGGTGTGAAATCAAGTTGCCCAAACATGATTGATCCTTGTCTCGTCGGCGGGGAAAGAGTTCAACCGCTTATGAAAGAAAAAGGTATTTGATAAATTTATTTTTAGCATATGTTGACTATATTTTTTCGTCAATAAGAACTCAAATCGAGCATTAAGCAAAGACAAAACAAAGCAAAAAATACCTCCATTTGCTTCATACCAGGTCTTAATAGGCTTGCGGCGATAAGAAAACAGCCCGAATTCTCTTCTTTTTTAAAAACTATTAAATTGAAATATACAATATGGGATATCACTTCATCAGACGAAAATAGTGTGCAATCGGACGAATAAAAGGGATGAATATTGACTACCTCTTTTTTTGAAATATACTGGGCTTTCTAATTATTAAATATTTAGTGAATTTTTGGTGGATCCATCGTTTCGAATGGTCCACTCCAAATTGATTTAAAGAAGAACCGTAGGTTGGACCGATCGAAAAGACTGTATCGCAATTGAAATTTTAGCTTCACGCACAGACTTTGATTCTCTGTAATTCAGGGCTTGATGGCATATGCGCCAGGTTGGGCTCAGTTTTCCCCGCAGGGACATAAACGTTTAATTAAAGAATAATTTTGAAAAATTCTGTGAACGAAAGTAGGGCGGTCCTACGTCAATTTCATTTCATCAGAATCCTGATTGAAGCAGATTATGAAAGGTAGGGCGGCCCTACGTGGTCGCCGGAGAATTGGATTGGTAGAATAAACAAAAAATCTATTCAAATTTGTACATATAAATTAAGTTGCATGCAAGATTTACCAGGTTTAAGTATTACAAGAATTTGTCGGCGGGGTCATAGCCCCGCCCTACCACCGTATTTGCCACAATCTCGATGCGATTAAAGTTGCTATTTCCCTTAACTAAATGGCATTGGGTCTTAGGTGACTATTGCTGTTTGGAAGCGAATCCAACTGTAGTTTATTTACTTACAAAAACAAATAAAAAAGGAAATCGTTCTGTTTTATCTGGCGAGATTACAGCCCTGGTCGGTCCTTCCGGAGCCGGCAAGTCTGCCATTGCCTGCTTATACCCTGTTTCTGGGATATTCGTTCCGGCAGTATAGAAATCGGTGGGTGGGATATACGGGATATTCAAACCGAAAACTTGATGAATACGGTTTCCTTTGTGTTCCAGGATACCTTTCTGTTTTTTGACACCCTATATAGTAACATCCTGGTGGGTAATCCGAATGCTACCCATAAGCAGGTGATTGCGGCGGCACATGCGGCGCAATGATTTTATTTCCAAGCTGCCGAATGGTTACGATACCATGATGGGCGAGGGTGGTTCCACGCTTTCCGGGGGAGAAAAACAGTGTCTTTCCATTGCCAGAGCCCTGCTTAAGGATGCACCGGTGATTTTGCTTGATGAAGCTACTTCATCCCTTGATCCGGAAAATGAGCTGGAAATGCAAAAGACCATTGATCGCTTGATTGCAGGCCGGACCGTGATCATGATCGCCCATCGGCTTAAAACCGTGGCCAGGGAAGACAAAATCATCTTTATGGACAAGGGCAGGGGTATTGAGCAGGGCAAACACCAGGAATTGATCGATAACAAAAGTCTTTATGCCCGACTCTGGGATCTACAAACCAAAACCAGTGGTTGGCAGCTCTGAACATTCCGGGTGCAATTGACGCTGTCTATAGTTTGTAGGATGGGCAACTCGTTGCCCATCAACCGGACTATTAGACTGAATAACAATGTCGGTTGGTGGATCCGCTTCCAGACTGTGTCACAACAATAATTTTGGTCATTATGCGCAGATTTTGATTCTGCGTCATTCCGGGTTTGACCCGGAATCCATTTGCAACTAATTGAAATAATTAATAGACCCCGGGTCAAGTCCCATAAGCGCTTAAATAAGGCAAAGTTTTGATAAATTTGGTTAACGAACGGTAGGGTGGCCCTACGTGGCCGCCAAGGGATTGGCCTGTTGGCGGGGTCGTAGCCCCGCCCTACCGTTTGATCTGTATTCCAAATCCTGTTAATTAAGCGCTTATGGGATCAAGTCCGGGGTTACAAGTGTAAAATTTTGTCTGTTAAATTAGAAAAATCATGAATTTTTCTATTGTGATACAGTCTGTTCGCTTGATCCATCCTGCAGGTCATTGCAAAACTCAGATTTTATTTATGGCGGATTATCTAATTCTTTCCAAAGATACTGCCTAAAAAGCTGCTGCTTTTTAACCTGATGCTGTCTGACAGTTTAGAGTCTCCAAGTGTATAATCAATACTGATCGCAATTGTTTGCCTGGCTTTATCGAAACCGGGAGCAGACATTGTTTGCTTGTAGACTTTGCGTGCCCAGGATTGGGACTCCAGGCGTCGGACGATACTCTCAGCCAGGGCTGTCAAATCCAATGCACTCTTCAACCGCTTTTCAGCTTTTTGATGAAGTCTTTCCAGTGTAGTCAAATCAGTACTTTGCTGCTCAACAATCTGGAAGAGATGCTCAAAATCGAATTTATCTGACGATTCGTCTGCAATTTTGTCATAAATTTCTTCTGCCCATTTGTGATCTGCCAGATAAGTAGTGATCTTACCTGCCAGGTTCAATAGGTAATACCGATCGGTGCTATTGACCAGAGCCTCTTGAAACAGGGAGCGCGTCCAGCCCTGGTCTTCAAGTATGTTATGCACCGTGATACCAAGCTTGATAAAGTCGGATACATGATTGCAATCCGCTTCCATCTTTTTCAGGTAATCCTTGGCTTTGGCCTGATCCTGCAAAACCTCAACCGTTGCTAAAACAATCTTTCTTTTACGGACAAAATCTGTAGTGGCATCAAACTGTTGGTCGTAAATTCTGCCTGCCCAGTCTTTATCCTCAAGATCCTTGACTATAAACTCGGCCAGGGTGATATAGTCCTCTGTGTATTTTGCCAGTTTTTCGGCGCCAACAAACAGTTTGCGGGCATAGGGGTTGTCTTTGGTGGCCTCGATAACATCGTGCCCGAGATTCCATAAAGCGGCTGCAATTTGTGCATCCAATTCCCGCTTGATGAAACCTTCGTACAAGTCGGGATTTTCAGCTCTCTTCTCTTTTTGCAGCGTGATATCATCCAGCCATTGTTGTTCTTTGCCGTATTTGAGAACTGCCTCAGCCATTACTTTAAATTCATC
>JAKSDL010000616.1 GCA_022360105.1 Pseudomonadota bacterium | reverse complement strand
TATAAGTGGAGAGATAGACTAGAGGGGGTCAAAAAAGTGATTGAAAAAACTGATTATTTGTTTCTTATTAAATTCAATAAAAAATTTTCAATTAATTTAAATTTTTGAAACTCTGAGCGACCGTTCGCACCATCGATGATGTTTCCTGGAAATTACGATAAACAGGAGAGAAATTAAGGAAAAGAACCGGAATTTTTCATCCGGTTTTAAAGTGTTGAACGGCTATCGGCTATCCGTTATCAGTCCGTTGTGAAAGCTGCGCTTTCGTTATATCGAACGGCTATTTATATTCTGTTGACATACTATTCCTAAAATATAACGTGCAACTTGATTGGGTTATGTGTTTTGATACACATATTTATTCTCCAATAACTGTTCCACAGACCGATAACAGATAGCTGATAACCGATAACGACATAAATTGTTGAACTTAATGAGGAACTTCACTTTGTTAAGTCCAACTTATTTTTAAAAAGATGCCATTCAATTGGAATATCAGCAACCCGTCAAGCAGGGTTTTCTGGCGGCAGTTACTTCATCCAGTCTTCTGCGTTTACTGTGCAAGGGGGCTGCGTGCAGTTGATCCGGATTTTCCATCCCCTCTTTGACAATTACTTTTAACGCTTCGATCAGCCGGTCAAGATCTTCCTTGGATTCAGTTTCCGTTGGTTCTATCATCAAGGCCCCGTTTACAATCAAAGGAAAATAGATGGTAGGAGGATGGAACCCGTAATCGATTAAACGTTTGGCGATATCCAGGGTCGTAAATCCCTTTTCTTTTTGATCCCTGTCCGAAAAGACACATTCATGCATGCAGTCCCTATCGAAGGGCAGGTGAAAGGTGTCTTTCAAGGCTTCCATGATATAATTGGCGTTCAGCACGGCCATCTGGCTGGCCTTTTTCAATCCTTCCGCTCCCATGGTTAATATATAGGCATAAGCCCTGATTAACACCCCGACATTACCGTAAAAGGCGTGAAGCTTTCCGATGGATTGAGGTTCGTTTTCATCCAGTCGATAGGTGTCACCGTCCTTGATAATACGAGGTACAGGAAGAAACGGTTTCAGCTTTTCGTTCACGCAAACGGGTCCGGCGCCGGGTCCGCCACCGCCATGAGGGGTGGAGAAGGTTTTGTGCAGGTTAAGATGCATCACATCAACACCGATTTTTCCGGGCTTCACAATACCCATAATAGCATTCATATTGGCGCCATCCGCATAGATCAACCCACCTTTTTCATGAACAATATCAGCGATTTCAATGATGTGCTCTTCAAATAACCCCAGGGTATTGGGATTGGTGATCATGATACCGGCTGTTTCCTCATCCATCAATTCCCGGACCTGCTCGGGATGCAGCACACCATCCTCACCGGAGGCGATCGGAATGGATTCGTAGCCGCACAAAGCAGCACTGGCCGGGTTTGTTCCGTGGGCTGTATCGGGAATCAAAATCTTGGTACGTTTGGAATTCCGGCTTTTATGGTAGGCATCAAAGATCAACATCCCGGCCAATTCCCCGTGAGCTCCGGCTGCAGGTTGCAAACTGACGGCGTCCATCCCGGTGATCTCTTCCAATTGTTTTTCCAGTTCATACATCACTCTGAGAGTCCCCTGGGCACAGTCGATGGGAAGCAAGGGATGGGATTTGGTGAACCCGGGAAGAGATGCCTGTTTATCGTTGGTTTTGGGATTGTATTTCATGGTGCAGGAACCAAGGGGGTACATGCCTGTATCCAATCCAAAATTCCATTGCGAAAGCCGGGTATAATGTCTTACCACCTCCACTTCCGAGAGATCCGGCATATCAAGATCACCACGCTCAAGAGATGAATCGATAGCAGCCGATTCCACATCCGGCCGGGGCATGGAATATCCAACCTTGCCTTTTTGTCCTTTCTCCCAGAGCAGGAGTTCTTCTTGTACAATACCTTTAGGTGTCATTGGCTTGTTCATCGTTGTACCTCCCCTATTAAAAAGTCCAGGTGATCTTTTTTGGCAGTTTCGGTGACACATACCAGGTAATGATCGGTCAATTCGTTATAGTATGGTTCAAGAGGCAGGCCCAGGACGATTCCCTTATCCTTGAGGTCCTGGTACTTATCTTTCATATTCGCCGGCAAATGAACCACAAACTCGTTAAAGGTAGAACTGGTAAAAGGAATGTTGATGCCTAACTGGTTCAAACCTTTTTTCAGGTATTCTGCCTTGTCAAAGTTTTGCTTTGCCAGTTGCTTTAGACCCGTTCCTCCGACTGAAGCCATATAGATTGAAGATGCAAGGGCACATAAACCCTGGTTGGTGCAGATATTTGAAGTGGCTTTCTCTCGCCTGATATGCTGCTCCCTGGTTGCGAGGGTTAAAACAAATCCACGATTACCGTCAACATCGGTGGTCTGTCCCACAAGTCTGCCAGGCATGCTCCGCATATACTTCTGTTTGCAGGCGAACATTCCCAAACCCGGTCCGCCAAAGGTTTGTGGAATGCCAAAGCTTTGACCTTCCCCGCAGACAATATCAGCCCCGAGTTCCCCTGGAGATTTCAGGAGCCCGTATGCCATAGCTTCAGAAAAACAGGTGACGAACAAGGTCTTCAAATCAGCTGTTTTCTCTCCGATTGCCTTAAGATCTTCGATCACCCCGAAGAAATTTGGTGATTGCACGGCGATGGCTGCAAAATCATCCCAATTATCGATGGCGCCGATATCAGTCTTTCCTGATCCAAGGTAAGGCAGCTCGACAATCTCAAAGTCGGTGGGAGCGAGGTATGCGGATACTACTTGCCTGTAAAGAGGGTTGATCAGTGTTGAGAGGGCGACTTTTTTCTTTTTGGTGATACGTATTGCCATCAACACCGCTTCAGCAAGGGCGGAGGCGCCATCATACAAGGACGCATTTGCTACTTCCATTCCCAGCAGCCTGCTAACCAGGGTTTGATATTCAAAGATCCCCTGGAGAGTTCCCTGGCTGATTTCCGGCTGGTAGGGGGTATAAGCCGTATAAAACTCTGAACGGCTTAAAAGAAAACTGACCGTAGCCGGAATATAGTGATTGTAGCTTCCGGCTCCCAGGAAGGCCAGGTTGGGATCTCCGCAGTTCATGGAATGGGCCAGTTCCTCCATATGATCATTCAATTCCCATTCGGTCATAGAGCCCGGCAGGTTCAAGGTACCTGTTTTTCTGCTTTCAGACGGAATCGAGGCAAAAAGGTCATCAAGGCTGTCCTTTCCGACCGATTTGAGCATTTCTGCAATGTCCTCGTTTGTATGAGGTAGATATCGCATCGTTTCTCCTGATTAATTCAATTCCAGTTCACTGAGAAAAATTGTGGTTTTTTTAAAATGTTAAATTGAAAAATCCTATCGCCTCCAGCCTCAAACCTTCAGTCTATAGTTGCTAACCCCCCAACAACCTTCGGCCTTCAGCCTTCAGCTTATAACTTGCTAATTCTAAAACATCCTTTAACCTTCAGCCTTTCAGTTGCTAATCATAACATCTTTTTCATGGCTTTACGCGCTGTCCTGGCTGGTCGTATGTCAGCCCTTATTTCAACTTTGAATTTCCTGTTGTTTCCTGTGAGATACACAATATCGCCTGGTGCAAGTTCTTTTGTTGTTTTGATGAATCCGCAGCTGAGTCCCCGGAATTTCAAATCATCCGGTTTATTCTCGCTGGCAATGCTGTAGATGTCGTTTTCATGCCGATCAATCGCCATGTCTGTTGCACAGGTAAGTACTACACCGATCTTATTGTCTGATTCATCTACCACGGCAGTGTCTTCACCCGGTACGACTTTTCTGGGGTCAAAACCGGAAAAGGCATAGGTGTAGTCGCTGGTCCGTGTTTCCAGCAGGGCATTTGCCCCGATGAAGTCTTTGGTAAACGCTTTCTGCTCATCATCATAAGGCAATGCAAACGGCCAGGGATTGTTTAAAAAGGGCCAGTCACCAATATCCTGATGGGAAAGCGGTAGAACTGCTCCGGCTCTGAGGGAATCTCTTGCTGCCAATCCGCAGGAAATGGCATTGTATTCTTCACCCGCTTCTTTTAATAGATCCCACAACGTTAGGGTATGTTTGCCTTCAATTAAAATCTCAAACCCAAACTCCCCGGTGTAGCCGGTGCGTGAAAGCAATATTGGAATGTCATTTACCAGGTTAACCGGGCTGGGCACTTCCTCGCCGGGATCAAAAAACCCTTTGAAATTGAAGTAAGGCATTTTTTCCAGCACAACTTCAGGCTCCTTGATGATCCTGCTGATCATTTTTGCAGTAGACGGACCCTGGATATCAATTTTACCCAGTTGATCCGTATAGTCCCTGATTTCCGCATTCAAAGCGCCTTTGTTGTCTTTGAGATGAGCAGCGATGGGTCCTCCCATGCCCGCATTGACGATAACCATGTAAAAGCCGTCCTTGATTCTATAGACCAGCGAATCATCGATGACTCCACCTTTTTCATCAAGGAAAACCCCGTATACACATTTTCCATCTTGTAAAGGTAGCTTGGAAGGGCCGATGCAGGCGGTAAGATCCTTGGAGTGACATTTTTGCAAAAGTTCCGGAGCATCGTTCCCGGTGACAGTGACGATGGCCATGTGGCTGGTATCAAATATTCCGGCATGTTGGATCACGGCCAGGTGTTCCTGCTTGGGGCCGGTTTTGTACCAAAGCGGCATATCGTACCCCCCGAAATTACTGATCTTCGCATCCATAGAAACATGATGCTCATATAACTGGGTTTTTTTCGCAGTATTTGACATGGCTGGATATCCTTTGATTAATGGTTGGAATCGGATTTGTTAAAAAAGAGCCTTGCCTTTTACAATCACAAAACAAGTTTTTCAAAAGGGTAATTAAGAACCGACTTCTTCACAAGGAATTTTTATATTGTAACACTTGTAGACCACAAAAGCCTCTACAGACTGGACTTCATCAACCCTGGACAATTCTTCCGTGTAAAACTCCAGCAACCCAAAACCCTTTTTCAAAGCTACCGTTAAGATCAGATCGTATCGACCCGTCACAACGCCAACAGCAATGACGCCTTTTACCTTGGCCACTTCGGCACCTTTTTTTACGATTTCGATGGTGCTGAGTTTGACACCTATATATACAATACTGTGATCGGGAATCTGTTCCGGATCGACCAGCCCTGTAATTTCAATAATCCCTTCTTCCTGTAGCTTTTTCACCCTGGAACGAACGGTGCCTTCGGCAATTGAAAGATTGTCTGCGATTTCTCGAAAACGGACCCTGCCATCTCTCAGTCCGTGAATGATAGAAACGGTTAAATCATCAATTTTCATATTGAATAAGCTGATTGGTGATGATGTCTTGTTGCTGGGCCGGAAACATCCGGAATGCCGATCGGTAGTTTTGGAACATTCACAAGTCAAATATGGGACAAGTTGACGAGTATGTCAATCAGGATGTTTGTTTTTGAAAAATTGAGTAGTTTTGGTTGACATTTTTGATGGAACAGGCAAATATTTTCCATCGACAATCGGGTCATGAGTAACCATCTTCAGGGGTGATATTTATGGTCTTGCTTATAAAGGCCGGTTTGTTCGACTGAAACAAGATGTTGGTTACCATCCTGGACGAAAGATGTAGGATGGGCAACTCGTTGCCCATCAATCAGGCTGATAACAAGTTTATAGGATCGGCAATTGGTTATCCGTGAACCCGATTGACCAATAGAAATTGCTTTTTTCGCCTAATGGGATCAGCGTATTCCTATATCACCCATTAATTTTGGCTTATATTAATGAACACAAAAAGTAATATTGTATTAATAGGCATGCCTGGGGCCGGTAAAAGCACAATAGGCGTTCTTTTGGCAAAACGCAGGGCTTTGGATTTTGTTGATACTGATCTTTTGATACAGAGGAAATATGGCGATGCCCTGCAGGAGATTGTAAATACCGAAGGCTATTTAAAATTAAGGGATATTGAAGAGGAAGTCATCTGCAGTACAAAACGTCATGAGCATGTGATAGCTACCGGCGGTAGCGCAGTTTACAGTGAAAAAGCCATGATGCATCTGAAGGAGCGGGCCATAGTGGTGTTTTTAAATGTGACCTTTGAAGAGATTACCCGAAGAGTAACCGATTTTGACTCCAGGGGCATCGCCATGAGAGAAGACCAGACATTTGAAGACCTTTTTAACGAGCGATACCCCTTGTATGAGCGCTATGCCGATTATTCCATCGATTGCAACCTGAAGAATCAAGACGCAATTACCAATGAAATCTGCCGGCTTCTGGACACATTATAACTTCCTATTCCACGGTAACTGTTTTTGCCAGGTTGCGCGGTTGATCAACATCTTTTCCCAGAATCAAAGCAATATAATAAGCAAAGAGTTGCAGGGGAACTACGGTTAACAGTGGAGAAAGCAAC
>JAKSDL010000917.1 GCA_022360105.1 Pseudomonadota bacterium | reverse complement strand
GCAACATCATCTCTGTGGGACAGCAACTGATCTTCAATAAAGTGTCTCCACCAGCACCTGTTGAGGCTCCGGAAAAAGGAAAGGCAAAAACGACGACCAACAAGAAAAAAGGAAAGGCTAAAAAGTAGGATGTGGTGTAGTCAGTTAGATTGCGTCTGGAATACAAAAGCCCGGGATGAAAGATTCCCGGGCTTTTTTTATGGCAATAGCTAAAGGTTCTTTGGATTTCTTTTGATCAAAAATGCAGCTCTCGATCCAAACAACGATAGTTCACTGCTTCAGATAAATGCCAGGTCCGGATGGCGGGCGATTTTTCCAGATCGGCAATGGTTCTGGCTACTTTGAGTATACTGTCATGAGCTCGTCCGCTAAGCCGGTGTTTTTGTAGTACACCTGCCAGTAATTCATGCCCCTCCGTCTCAAGCTTGCAAAATAACTCCACTTCGGCGCGAGTCATATTGGAATTGTAGTTTGTAGTAGTATCGGCAAATCTGCTTAGTTGAGCTTTTCGGGCCGCAAGCACCCGTTCACGTATTGTTTCACTCGATTCTCCTTTTTTAGCAAAATTCATCTCTTCATAAGACAAGGCGGGCATTTCGATCTGCATATCTATTCTGTCAAGTAAAGGTCCGGAAATTTTAGAGCGGTATTTCAACACGCTGGTATTGGAACAAACACATTCTTTGCCTTCGCTGCCAAGATAGCCGCAAGGACAGGGATTCATGGCAGCCAGTAGAACAAAATCGGAAGGAAACTGCAAAGAGACATTTGCCCGACTGATCACAACCCGTTTATCTTCCAGAGGTTGCCTTAACAAATCCAGAATCGATCGTGGGAACTCTGGAAACTCGTCCAAAAAAAGAACGCCATGGTGAGCTAACGATACCTCCCCGGGACGAGGATATGTACCACCACCAATCAGTCCGGCTCCCGATGTCGAGTGATGTGGCGAGCGAAAAGCTCTTTGGTTAACAAGCTGATGGGACTTGGATATGGTTCCTGCGATGGAATGAATCTTGGTCACTTCCAGGGCTTCATCAAAACTCAGTGGGGGAAGGATCCCCGGCAATCTTTTGGAAAGCATGCTTTTTCCTGATCCCGGCGGACCGGTCAACAGCACATTGTGTTTTCCTGCTGCGGCGATTTCCAGGGCTCGTTTGGCCGATTCCTGACCTTTAACATCTGAGAAATCAAGAAACTCGCCATGTGGTTCGAAATCGGATTGTTCCAATTGGCTGGTAGCCTCTGACAGAAAAGCATTTTCAGTAAAATGATCAAACAGCTGTTGGATATGGGATGCAGTTAGAATAGATAAACTATCAACAATGGCCGCTGCAGGTCCGTTTTCCTCAGGTACAATTAAGGTTTTGATACCTGCTTTTTTTGCTGACAGCGCAATGGCAAGAATGCCATCGATAGGTCTGATTTTTCCATTAAGTGCAAGCTCACCAACAATCAGATAATCTTTAAGGCATCCCCTGGGAATCTGATGGCTGGCTTCAAGAACGGCCAGTGCTACGGGAAGATCAAATCCCGTCCCCACTTTTTTAACATCCGCGGGAGCCAGGTTCACCACCACCTTGCGAATGGGGAATTCGCCGCAGGAGTTATTCAAGGCAGCAACAATTCTCTCCCGGCTTTCTTTAATGGTCCCATCAGGCAGACCTACAATATTAAACACACCCATCCCAATACTCACATCTGCCTCGACTTCTATGATATGGGCATCTATTCCGATGATGGTTGCTGTTTTGGTTAATGCAGTTGGCATAATTTT
>JAKSDL010000359.1 GCA_022360105.1 Pseudomonadota bacterium | reverse complement strand
ACTCAATTAAACAATGTTCGACCCTTTTTTCATGAAAATGCAGCTGAAGCAGCAGTGGCAGCACCGGTTGTAAGACCTGTTGCTGCAGCTAACGCCCAGCCTGCTGTCGCAGATGATGAACCGGAAGAGGAAGAAGGTTGCTAAATCATAAATAGTCTTCTCAAGTTTTGTTTGAGGGTCTTGTCATCAAAGGTGATAAGACCCTTTTTTATTTATACCTCCTGACTATTCCTGCCCCAACCAGTGTCTTTCCTTTATGATTCATCGTTCTCAATTTCCAATTAACCATCTACTAACCATTGTTCCTTCTGATTTGTAGAATGGGCAACTCATTGCCCGTTATTCTGGTTGATCACAATAAATGAAACTTATTGCCGAGAAAGGGGGGGGCTCAGCAGCACTGACCAATGACAAATCATAAAACGCTTACCTACCTGTTCGCTGATCTTCAGATCATTAAATCACAATTAAATCATCAATCTAAAATCTGCGATCTAAAATTTTTTTTTGATTGCATTACCTGGATAATATGAGAGAATGTAGCCAACCCTAGCAGTAGCAGCGGGTTAATGCATGATTTTATTCCCTTAATAATTTATTGTGTTTTGTTTCTTATTTTGATATCTAACCCAGTAAAGTTGATAGCAATTGTGAGAATATCAAACCTGATGATTAAGGAGGAATATGCTTGATCTTGACCGATTGAAGTCTATTGGCATACTTAGCGAGCTAAATGAGAAGATGCTGAAGAAGGTGGGTGAGAAGGCGAAAGTGGTAAACATGAAAGCAGGTACATACATCTTTAAAGAAGGTGATGTTGCAGAGAAGCTTTATTCCGTCCTTGAAGGAAAAGTTGTGCTTGAAGTCTCTCTTAATACCAGCACCGATGTTAAAATCAAGGATATAGTCCCGACACGGTCTTTTGGGATATCTTCACTGGTGGACACTGAAGTGAAGCATTGTGTATCGCACGCTAGAACGCTTGTCGATTCAAAAATTCTTGTTTGGAATGCAACAGATCTGGAGGAACTGTTTCAATCCGATCATAAACTTGGATATCTAGTTACCAAAAAGGTCGGAAAAGCTCTCAAAGATCGCTTGCAGGGCACTTACGCTCAGGCAGCGGCAGGCATGTAACCGTTTTTGTTTAAACGGCTACAAGTAGAACTGGAAACTGTGTTCGGAAGTACGGGGCTGAAACAGATTCGTTTTCTATGGTGCCGGTTACGCTTGATTACTACTTAATTTATAATCTGAAACGGAGAGGTGTATGGTAAATCCAGAGGAGATTAAGTCGGTTCATTTGTTAACCCATTTGAATGAACAAATGCTTCGAAATGTTGCAGAACTGGCTACGATTACAACAGTAAAGGCCAATGAATATATCTTCAAAGAAGGCGACTATGCAGAGAATCTTTATGCAGTGCTGGAGGGTAAAGTTGCTTTGGAAGTGGAGAAGAACTCCAGTTCTCCTGTCCGTGTGAAGGATATTGTGAAAGAACGGGTATTTGGTATTTCCGCGCTGGTAGACACGGATGACAAATTGCACATGTCGCATGCCAGGGCGGTGACAGATTCAAAGATTGCCTGCTGGAGAGCTGCGGATCTTGAGAAATTGTTTCACAATGATGCAGAGCTGGGACTGATCTTTATGAAACGCATTACTACTGTTTTAAAAGACCGATTGCAAATCAAAAATGCTCAGCTGGCATCCTATGCCTAGAAAAATAATCCGGCTTGTGGCCGGATTATTTCCCTTGTTGCCTCTTATCCTTTTACTGCTCCAAACCAAACTCTTCCAGATCTGGTCCAAGATGGACACGTTCATTTTCTCCCAAGATTCCCATTGAAAGACAAATCAGTGTCCAGAAATGAACGACATGATAACCACCTTCATAGTGCTCAGACATGTCATGTATCTGTGAATGGCAGTTATGGCAGGGTGCTATGACATAGGTTGCACCGGTCGCCATGATTTGATCGTGCTTGAGCTTTCCATAGATACGACGCTCGTCTTTTCGTCCTGATTGCAGGAACCCACCACCACCGCCGCAGCAATAGTTATTGGATTTATTGGGAGCCATATCGATGAAATTCTCTTCACCAACCAGTTTTTTGGTAACATAGCGCATATCATCTGCAGCTTCATCACCAAAGGTTTTACGAACCAACTGGCAAGGGTCCTGAAGGGTGAATTTTATTCCCAGTTCCTTGTTCCAATCGGAATTAACAGTTAGTTTTCCTTCTCTAATCCACTTGGCATAATATTGCCTGATATCGGCGATTTCGAAATCGTAATCGATATTAAATTTTTGCAGTCCGGACCGGAATGCGAATAATTCGTGGCCTCACTCGGTATTAAGCCAGACCTTGCATTCCAACTCCTTCATCATGTCTGCTTTGATGCGGACATTTTTCTCCCAGGCTTCATCATCAGCCAGGAACAAACAGTAATTTTCTGCTGCCCAACCTTTGGAGGGATACGTCCAATCGGCACCAACCGTGTGCATGATTTTCCAGAGTGGAACCATTTCATCTTCTTCCATTTGTGGTTCCCTGGAATTTTGATTGAGGAAGAAATGTGCTCCCTTTTTGTCGATAGGTGCTTGCAGGTTTTCCATACCTTCCTGCTCTTCCTGAACTTCTTCCAGCAGTTCCACCACTGTGTCGGTGAACATTTCACTGGTCAGTCCCATGGCACTGCAGGAATCTACTTTGGCAGCGGCATCGCAGGAACCCCTGATTCCTTTTGGTCTTTCATCCCTGGGCCAGGAAGCTCTGGCGTTATAGACCAATTGAGGAATATTGATTTCCATCGGGCAAACGTAATTACAACGCATACACATGGTGCAGGCCCAAACCCATGGAGTACTCAATACTTCTTCATCCAGACCTAACACGGCCATGCGGAGAAATTTCCGAGGATCCATATTATCGATCCCGGAAGCAGGACAGCCCGAGGCGCACATCCCGCAGGTAAGACAGGCGTTCAGGTTCCCTTCATTGGGAAGGATCTCTTTAACCTTGTCCAGAAAAGCGCTATTCCGCTTTCCACTAATTTTGATCGCTGATTCAGTCATTTGTTATAGTCTCCATTTAGTTTTCAGTGATCAGGAAAAATAAATTACACATTATAAGGTCTTCAAATTGTCAATGTTTTCTATTCTGTGCCATGCTTGAGTTGCATTGTATCGTTATCAGTTATCCGCTATCGGTCTTTGGTGAAAGCTCCGCTTTCTGCTTTGATTATTAAATACAAAGAAGACACATTGACAAATGATCAAAAAATAAAGGTTAACGCGTGAATGGGTAGATATTATTTCGAGTTCTTCCTCAATCAAGAGTACCTGTTCCACAAACTGATAACTCATTAAAAGGAATATTCACAGGCTAAGTAAGGCTAAGCCGAACTCTAAAACCTATATTGAAAACTTAATACTATTCGTTTGGCATCTGGTTTAATTGCTCCAAGGTGAACACCGGACCGTCCTTACAAACATATTTGTCTCCGATATTGCAGCGACCGCAAATGCCGATACCACATTTCATTCGTTTTTCCAGAGAGTTAATAATGTGGTCGTGAGCATATCCAAGCTTATCGAGAACCGGTTGTGTAAACCGGATCATAATGGGAGGACCGCAAACAATGGCATAGGTATCTTTATCAGCCGGAGGAGCTTTTTCTTCTGTGACCGTCGGAACAAAGCCTACATTGTATTTCCAGTTCGGATCTTCTGTGGAATCCACCGTAATGTGCATATTGATATCTCCGGTTTCTTCCCAGGCTTTGAGTTCATCCTGGTAAAGCAGCAACCCGGGAGATCTTGCACCATAGATAACATTGATTTCACCAAATTTGTCTCGATTGGCAAGCATATGAACGATCGACGATCGAAGAGTGGTAAACGCGAATCCACCACCAATAATAACGACGTTTTTTCCTTCGAGTTCATCCCATGGATAGCTGTTTCCAAGGGGACCTCTCACTCCCATAACATCGCCTACGTTCATCTGATGCAGGTAGCTTGTAACTTTCCCGGTTCGATTTACGGTAAACTTGATAAATCCTTTTTCCGTGGGCGAAGATGCAATACCGATAGGGATTTCTCCCTGTCCTGTTACAGAAAGCTCAGCGAATTGTCCGGCTTGATATGAGAATTTTTCCTCATCTTCCGGATTAATAAAAACAAACTTAAATGTTTTTAGAACTCTATCCTCCGTCTCCGTAATAATTTCATCAATACGCACCGGATAAGGCAGATATGGATTTTGCACGATAGTTCTCCTTAACTTTTTCGATTTATTCTCGGTAATTAGGGGCGATAGTCGTTCATTGTCTTGCACACATTTCGAATATCGATATTCACCGGACATAATTGAATGCATCGTCCGCAACCCACACACTGGATACCGCTATTGTATTTTTCAGCGTAATACTTCAATTTGTGCATAAAACGTTGCCTTACCCGCTGGTGTTTGATGCCTCGGGGGTTGTGCCCGGAACCTTCCAGGGTAAATAAAGTCGACATGCAACTATCCCAGTTACGCATTCGTGTGCCCGAAAGCTTTGTATTCTCATCCTGGATATCGAAACACCAGCAGGTAGGACAACTGAAAGTGCAAGTACCGCAATTGATACAGGCAAACGCCAGATCGTCCCAGAACGGTGCATCAAACAGTTCTTTGGAGGGTAGCTTTTCAATATTGTCTGTTTCCACAGACGATGTAATTTTTTCTTCAGCTTCTTTTCCCAGAATTGCAAACGCTTCCGGGTTTCCGGGAGTATCCCAGCCAGCCCTATCCATCAGGGCTTCCCCTTTTTCGGTGATCGATTTTAACAACAAATCAGAACCGTCCTCAGCCATTAAAATATCCATGCCTTCTTCATTAAAAGGACCGCTGCCGGTTGAAGTACAAAAACAGGTATGACTGGGATTGCTGCAAGCCAAACCAATCATAACCGTGTTCTCAAATGCATCACACCAGAAGGGATCACGATATTCCGGACTGTCGAAATTCCTTTTTTCGATTTGAAAAGCAGCCATATCACAAGGTCTGGCTGCAATAAGCACCTGGGTGGTATCATCCATTTCAACAGGTTTCATGATGTGATGGTCGTCGCTTGTTTCATCCAGTGAATAAGCAAACATTTTTTGTGTTTGGGGATAAACAACACTCTTGGCAGAAAGGTGTGTGTTCCGGATGGATAAGTCAGGATACTCACTTTCTTCAAGCTGTTTAAAACTGGCGGTTTGATCCTCCTTGACCGGACCGTATAACCGAAAATCATCGCGCAGGCTGTTCAACCCTTCTTCCCAGTTTTTTTTACCGATTTTAACTACTCTCATAGGTTTGCCTCTTTTGTTTCAAAAACGCAGCTAAATATATAAGTATAAAGAAGCGCAACTTTACTTGATAAAATCTTCCGGATCTTCGGACTTATAAGTATCAAGAGGAGGGCGCGTATCCAGGTTTAACCCGGCTTCCCAACCAAAAAGTTCCTGGCAATCCTTATTAAGCTTTTTGGTTAGTTTTCTAACCTTGATATTCATTGGGCAAGCCTGTTCACAGGAACCGCAATCCGTGCATCTGCCCGCACAATGAAATGCTCTTAGCAGGTGAAATGTTTTGGTATCAGTCGGGTCATCACTTTTTCCCACCCATTGAGGCGTCGATTCATCAACAAAACATGTAGAACAGTAACATAGCGGACAGGCATTGCGGCAGGCGTAACATCGAATACAAGAGGAAAGCATCGAATCGAAATATTGCCAGCGTTCGTCAGCTGATAATGCCTCTATGATATTAATGTCCTCAAATTGATCGATTTCGGTTTGCTCCTCTACCGGATCCGCAACCAATTCATCGTAAATGACCGGATTGCGGTGTGTACACGCCAGACAATTGTCCTGCAGCAGATCGGACCGATCGACCATCACTTCAAGTTTGTCACCTCGAACCAAAACATTGTCGCCATTGTCTTTCACTTCCACCACTTCTTCGGAAATGGATTCGGCAGCCTTGGTTTTATCAATCATTCCCTTGCAAGGAACACCGATGATATAAAGCTGTTCCCGCTTGATCTTGTTTTCAATAATATGGGTATTAATATTCCGTGAATCACATCCCTTGGCGAGAATTCCAATTTTTTCCTTTCGATCGGTCAAATAGTTCACCAGATTCATTCCGCAACTACTATCCCAGATAAGATCGTCGACTTTATCGAAATGATTGATCATACATGGTTCGCTTCTGAGTGGATCAGATCCCTTGCGAAACCCGACAATCATATCGACTTTCTTATCCTTCAAAAGTCCCTTGGAGATCTCTTTAATTTTTCCAATATAACCCAGCATATCAACTCGCTTTTGACCGGTTTTTAATTAGGTTTTTTGCAGGTCCAAGTGTTTTGACCGCGTCGGTAACCTCTTTTGCTACCGTGATGAATTTTGTCGCTTCGGCAGAAGAAACCCAGGAGAAGTGCAGTCTTCCCGGCTCAATGCCAAAGTACTCCAAGTAATTTTTTAATAAGGTGAATTTCCTTCGAGCGTAATAATTACCTTCCAGGTAATGGCAGTCTCCAGGGTGTCAACCCGAAACCCAGATGCCATCTGCCCCGTTCATTAAGGCAGAAAGTACAAACTTTGGACTCATCCTGCCGGAACAGGGAATTCGGACAATCCTCAGATTGGAAGGATATTGAAATCGACTGACCCCCGCTAAATCTGCTGCACCGTAACTACACCAGTTGCAAAGAAAAGCGAGGATTTTTGGTTCCCATTTGGACATATATATTCTCCTTAACGCTATTGTTTGGTTTAATAATTTAAATCTTAGTCCCCCGGCGGCCACGTAGGGCCGCCCTACCGTTTGTAACCTGCTTCAATCAAGATTCTGTTGAATTAACCGACCCCATAAACACTCAACGAAAGGAATATTCCCTTTTTCCGGTGCAGAACGGTAGGGCGGGTTCTTTGCTGCGAGCCTCGCAAATTCAGCATCCCCGCCGACAATCTTCTGTAATGTTAAATTCTGTAAAACCTTGCATGAACTTAAATTATAGGTTCAAACCCATTTAATGTTATTGCTCGTTCTCCGAAACTAGTCCCCCGGCGGCCACTTAGGGCCGCCCTACCGTTTGTAACCTGCTTCAATCAAGGTTCTGATAATTTGCCATTTTAGTATTTCAGTCCCCAATACACCTGATTATTTCTCGGTATATTCAGCTGAATGCTGATCGCTGAAAGCTGACAGTATTCAATTAAACAGCTAAATCCAAGTTAACTCCCAAAGCTTTACAACTTCAGGGATTATCTATCAGACCTCCATTAAAAATCTTCTATCATTGAAAATATTTGCTCATCGCTAAATCCTTTCAAATTGATGGCTCCGGATCGGCAGGATGCCGTGCACAATCCGCAGCCTTTGCAAAGTGCGGGATTGATATCTGCCTTACCCTCCATGCGACCTTCTTCCATGAAACTGGGAGCCGAATAAGGACAAACAGACACACAAACTCCACAACTGCTGCAATTCATATGGTTGACCGATGCAATTTCACCATTGGTGCTTACCGTTCCTCGGGCAAGCAAAGTAACCGCCCTCGAAGCCGCTGCTTTGGATTGTGCTATGGCTTCATCCAAAGGTTTGGGATAATGGGCCAAACCACACAGGAAAACACCGTCAGTCGCGAATTCCGAAGGTCCCAGCTTGGCGTGACGTTCAACAAAGAAGCCGTCATCATCCATGGTCACTTTAAAATTTTGAGCTAACTGTACATCTTTGTTAGGAACAATCGCTGTAGCCAAAGTCAGCAGGTTGGCTTCAATCTCCAGAGGTCTGCCGAGGATCTTATCCATGACCTGGACAGATACTTTTCCGTTTACTGCAGAAACAACCGGCTTTTCTTCGTTCGAATAACGTACAAAGAATACTCCGGCTTCTCTCGCTTCCGAGTAAAGGTGCTCACGCTCGCCATAGGTTCGAATATCCCGATTGAGAATGATGACGTTCATCTCGGGATTTTTCTTTTTCAATTCCAGGGCACTTTCCAGGGAATGACTACAGCAGAGTCTGGAACAATAAGGATGTTCGTCGTTGCGTGATCCCACACATTGAATAAAGACGACTGTATCAACAGCTGAATAGTCGATTTCGTTGTTAATCAGCTTCTTGTCCAGCTCCAATGCTGTGATGATACGGGGATCTTCACCATAACAATATTCCTGAGGCTTGTATTCGTGACCACCTGTAGCAATAGTGGCCACACCGTGTTCGATCTGCTGATATTCATTCTCGAATTTCAGAGTGGTTTTAAAATTGCCTACAAATCCTTCGACTGCGTCAACGGTTGTATTGAGATGAACATCGATGTTAGGGGAGGTTTCAACTTTTCCCAGAAGATCACTAACGATTTCTGATACTTTTTCTCCTTTACCAGTCAAATAGAGGTTTGAGGCTTGCCCTCCCAGTTGCTCTTCCTTTTCTACCAGATGGGTTTTGAATCCTTGGTTTGCCAGGTTAAGGGCAGAAGTCATCCCGGACACTCCACCGCCGATGACGAGAGCGGTTTGGTTGACATCCAGCTTGATTTCGCTCAGAGGTTCCTTGAGGGCTACTTTGGTTATTGCCATTCGAACCAGGTCTTTTGATTTTTCGGTTGCGAGTTCCGGATTGTTGGCATGGACCCAGGAACACTGGTTACGGATGTTTGCCATTTCAAAGAGATACTTGTTCAATCCGCAACTGGTCAGGGTATCCCGAAACATGGGTTCATGGGTTTTAGGAGTACAGGAAGCCACGACCACCCGGTTCAGGTCGTTTTCTTTGATCGCTTGAGCCATGAACTCCTGTGTGTCCTGCGAACAGGTATAAAGGTTGTTTGTGACATATTCCACGTAGGGTAGACTTTTGGCGTAATCAGCCACTGCCTGTACATCAACCGTACCCGCAATATTTATCCCGCAACTGCAGACAAACACACCAACCCGGGGTCTGTCTCCGGCTACGTTCATTTCCGGAACCAGTTCCACTTCCTTGGTTTCGGTGTAGCGAGCAGCGCTTAAAACTTCGCCGGCTGCGGCAGCAGCTGCACTTGCTTCTACAACGGACTGGGGGATATCCTTTGGTCCCTGGAAGGCACCGCAAACGAACACACCATCACGCGATGTGCTGACGGGGTCATGATCCGTTGTTGTAATAAATTTGTTGGTATTTAGCTCTATACCCAGGTTTTCAGCCAGTTCAACAGCAGATTCCTTTGATTCCAGCCCAACGGAAAGCACCACCAAATCAAATTCTTCATCAAGGATCTCACCGGATTCGGTTGCGTAATGAAGCAGCAGATTGCCGGTCTCTTCAATCTGGGTGACGGAGTGGACCCTGGAGCGAGTGAATTTAACACCTTCCTCTTTGGCACGATCGTAATATTTTTCAAAATCTTTTCCATGGGTTCTCATATCCATGTAAAAGATATTGCATTCCAGATTGTCAGAGGCATGCTCCTTGGCAATCACAGCTTCTTTGATGGAATACATGCAACAAACAGAGGAGCAATAGGAATGATCACAGCGGTTGACATCCCTTGAGCCAACACATTGCAGCCAGGCTATTTTCTTGGGTTCTTCGCGGTCCAGCGGCCGCATCAGGTGACCTTGATAAGGACCGGATGCGCTCAGAATCCGTTCCATTTCCAGACTGGTAATAACGTTCGGATACTGGCTGTATTGGTAATGATCGAATTTGGAGGGATCGAAGGCATCCGAGCCTTGAGACATGATGACCGCACCAACTTCCAGATCTGCCTGGTTGGGTTGTTGTGAATAATCGACCGCTTCAGCCAGACATACCTTTTGACACAATCCGCAACCGATACACTTGTCTTTATCAATGGTATACGCCAACGGCACAGCCTGTGCGTATTGAATGTAGGTGGCGGAACGTTTGTTCAATCCGCAATCAAACTCGTTAATTGCTGTCACAGGACAAACGCTTTTGCATTCACCGCACCCCGTGCATTTTTCCGTGTCAATAAACCTGGGATAACTTTCAAGCTTAGCCTTGAAATGTCCAACGTCGCCTTCCAGGCCTTTAACTTCTGTGTTGGGAATGATGTTAATATTTAGATGCCGACCGACATCCACCAGCTTTGGCGAGATAATTCACATCGCACAGTCGTTTGTGGGAAAGGTCTTGTCCAATTGTGCCATCATTCCACCAATTGAAGACGACTTTTCCACCAGGTGTACATAAATTCCGGCGTCAGCCAGATCCAAGGCAGCCTGCATACCGGCGATACCAGCCCCGATGACCATTGCTGATCCATTTTCAGTGTTTGTATTTGCCATACTTTCCCTCTTTGCTATCTATCTTTTTGCGTGTCTTAATTCTTAAATTGTAACTTTTTTGTGAGGCTAGGGGTTATTGCTCTTTCGAAGCTGCGAGTTTTGCTTCTCATTATGCAGCCAGGCTGGCAAACTTAGCCGTAGAGCCAACATGACTGTGAAATTCTGCCTGACCTTCTCTTTCCAATTCATTGAGCCTCAAAGAAATCGTGTAAGGTTTCAACCCGGATTTCTCAGCCATTTCTCGAACGGAAAGCGGTCCTTCTTTCAGCATTTCCAGAATTAACGCCTTGTAGTATTCAGACCTGATGCTTTCCTCGATAATCTCATTCATCAAGTCAGGATCGGTTTTCTCTCCGTAAACATTTTCCTGTTCACCAAGCTGATATTCCATCCCGCTTAACCACCGCAACCGCCTTGTTCCCAAGGCTCTTTTGATGGCTGCCGTTTGCAGGCTAAACTTATCTGTTTCAAACGAATCCATTTCGGCCACGGTCGCACTGATTTCTTTCACATATTGGGCGAATAACGCTCCTTCCGCAGCGCTGACTCGTCTTAACTGAACACGGTCACGTTCAATCCCGGCAAGTTCCAGCAGTTTGGCGACAACTTCAACTCGACCTGCAACAGTTACATTACCATCCTGGTAATGGCATTCGCCGAGGTGTCAACCGGAAACGAATACCGCGTCATATCCGTTGATAAGTCCTTCTGCAATGTGCAACGGATCAACACGACCGGAACACATGGTGCGGATAACTCTCATGGTGGCGGGATATTGCAGTCGAGAAACACCTGCCAAATCCGCCCCGGCGTATGCACACCAGTTACACAGAAAAGCAAGGATTTTTGGGTCTTTGGAACTGGTCATATTTTTATCCTCCTGTTTTCTTGTCTTAAGCGGCAGATATTCCCGCTTTAATTGCTGCGATAATTTGTTCATCGTTAAAATGTTTCATGGTGATAGCTTGTTGCGGACAGGCAGCAGCACACACACCACATCCCTTGCAAAGCGCCGAAATGTTATGAGCCCTGTATCCTTTTCCTTCCACAGCTTTGGCTTCAATAGCGCTGAATGAGCAGGAATCAATACAGATACCACAGCCTATGCAGGCATCCTGGTTGATCTCGGAAACGATAGGTTCAACCTCAAAAGTCTTCTTGGAAAGCACATTAACGGCTCTTGCCACCGCAGCATTTGCCTGTGCGATGGTTTCCTCGATTGGTTTTGGATAATGAGCCAATCCGCACAAAAAGACGCCATCAGTTGAGCAATCAACAGGACGTAATTTCGCATGCGCCTCCATGAAGAATCCATCTTCGTTGACCGGTAGTTTAAATGCCTTGGAAACGGTTTTACTTTCGGAAGGTTCAATGGCTGTAGCCAGATTGAGTAGGTCTGCTTCAATGATGATATTCTTTTGAAGAATGGGATCAAAAGCGGTTATTTCAAGTCCCTGCTCTTTTTCAACGACAACTGGCTTTTTATCCAATGAATAGCGAATAAAGATAATACCTTTTTTCCTCGCCTCATTATAGATCGCTTCCCTTTCTCCATAGGTGCGAATATCTCTGTACAATACAACCACATTTGCATCGGGATTTTGATCTTTGACTGAGATGGCTTGGGAAATGGAAGCTGTGCAGCAGATTTTTGAACAATACGGTCGATTATCATCCCTGGAACCCACACATTGGATAAATACAACGCTGTTAGCGTTTTTTAATTTTTCAGGATCATCTTTCAGATCGTGCCATCGAGTCACTCGATCGCTTTTACCATAAAGATATTCATCCGTACCGGCAGGTGTCCCCCCGGTAGCTACAATGGTCGCTCCGTGGTTGATTGTCCTGCTGATGTCTCCCGATTTAACTTCAGTTTCAAAATTACCAACAAATCCGCTGGTGTCGCAGACTTCCGAATTCAAGAGAACGTCAATACTGTCATTGTTTTGAACATTCTCGATTAATCCAGTCAGGTGCTCCTGGACATCCTGACCCTGCCAGGTGGTTCCGATTTTCCTGGCTGTTCCCCCCAGGCTATCCGATTTTTCAACAATGGTAGTTTTGAATCCTTGTTCAGCAAGATTGTTTGCAGCGGTTAACCCTGCAACACCTCCGCCTATGACCAGGACTGGCTTGCCAATCTCAACTTCCAGATAATTCAAGGGTTCCAATCTGGCAGCCCTGGCAACGGACATACTCACCAGGTCTTTCGCCTTGCCTGTGGCGATGGTTTTGTCATCGGAGTGAACCCAGGTGCACTGGTTGCGGATATTGGCCATGTCAAAGAGATAGGGGTTCAGGCCGGCATCTCTCATGGTTTCCTGGAATAGTGGCTCGTGGGTTGTTGGTGTGCAGGCTGCAACCACAATGCGGTTCAACTTGTGTTCCTTGATCACCTCAACCAGTTTTTCCTGGGAATCCTGGCTGCAGGCAAACAAGGATTCCTCGGCGTAGACAACACCAGGTAATTTTTCAGCATGATCTTTGATAGCTGGAACATCCGCATATCCGGCAATATTGACACCGCATTTACAGACAAAAACACCGATGCGTGGTTCCTGTCCATCAATATTCAATTCTTCAGGAAAGACTCTCTCTTTAACCAGTGTTCCGCGTGCATCATTTAGGCTAAGAGCAGCTGAACAAGCGGCTGCGCTCGCTTCGGTAACGGATTGGGGAATATCCTTTGGTCCCTGCAAGACACCGGCAACGTAAATTCCAGGTTTAGAAGAAGTGACGGGTGAAAGGGAATTAGTTTTGGCAAAGTTGAACTCATTGAGTTCGATGCCCAGCTTTTTTGCAGTATCAGTAGCAGATCCGGCAGCTTCCATCCCTACGGAAAGAACCACCATATCAAATTCTTCATCGATGTTCTTGCCGCTTTCTGTTGTATAAGTCAGGTTCAGTGTACCTGAGCTGTCAACTTGGGTGATGGTGTGAACCCTGGATCGAATGAAGCGTACACCGTCATCCTTTGCCCGGTTGTAGTATCGCTCAAACTCTTTTCCGGAAGTCCGCATATCCATATAAAATATGGATGACTGGTAATCGCTGCCAATATGCTCCTTAGCCATGACGGCTTCTTTAATGGCATACATGCAACACACGGAAGAGCAATATTCATTATCACATTTATTGAGATCTCTTGAACCAACGCATTGCAGCCAGGCAATCTTTTTAGGCTCTACCCCATCGGAGGGACGAGTAATGTGGCCTCCGGTCGGACCGCTGGCGGATAAGATCCGCTCAAATTCCATACTGGTCAATACATTGGGTAGATTTTTATGTTGGTAGTTATCCAGGTTTTTAGGATTGAATGTGTCAAAACCGGCGGTAACAATCACCGATCCCACATTCAAGGAGATGTTTTTGGATGTGTCTTCGAAGTTGATGGCACCTGAAGGACAGTTTGCCTCACAATTATCTTTCTTACACTTACCTTTTTTAGTGGTGAATTTAAGGCATTTGGTATCGTCAATTGCCCATTTCAACGGGACTGCCTGGGCATAGGGAACGTAGATGGCCTTTCGCTTGACCAGTCCTTCGTTAAAGGTATCAACTGCTTTGGAGGGACATTTTTCGGTACAGATATTACAACCGATGCATTTGTCCATATCGACATAGCGTGGCGCTTGGGTAATTGAAACAGTGAAGTTTCCTTCGGACCCTTTTATTGAATTGACAGTGGATAACGTGAGCAACTCAATGTTCATGTGACGGCCGACCTCGACCAGTTTAGGTGCGATGATTCACATGGAACAATCATTTGTGGGGAACGTCTTGTCCAGCTGCGCCATGGCACCACCAATCGCCGATGTCTCCTCAACCAGGTAAACATAATATCCGGAATTGGCCAGATCAAGCGCGGATTGCATACCTGCAATTCCTCCCCCGACTACCATTACAGATCCAATAACATCTTTTGACATAAATCCTCTTTCCCTAGCGTTGTAGGTGAATTTTATATAAAAACAATGAATTAAACCGAAATCTTCAACAAAGGTGCAAGAACGAATAAGTGAAATGGAACTCTTGAAGATAGGTCGTAAATTTCACATTTTTTAATAGATATTAAAATACAGAAAAGCATAATTGTAATTGATTTAGAACAATCAAAAATCTCATAAAGCCCCGTCACAAGAGGCTTTAGAAAGGGTAATGTTTACAAAAAAGATCAACTTTAATACAAACTTGAAAACTCAGATAAACCGAATTGAAAATATCGATAAATTGAATTGAAAAACTGCTAAAACCCGTGTTGTTCTGAATCAAGAAAAAAGAAAAATCAAAAAATTGTTGGTTTGATTCCAAAAATTAGCTTGACTAAATTTTTATCGGTTATCGGTTATCGGTTATCGGTTATCGGTTATCGGTTATCGGTTATCGGACATTTTGTGAGCCGTACATAGCATTATGGAAGACTGGGAATGCTTGTCATCCTGAGCGAAACGAAGGACCTGTCAGAGCCTCCGAGAGATTCTTCACTATCGTTCAGAATGACATCTTGATTAGTTTCCCTGAACGAAATGAAATTGAATTTTCGACATGCATGATGATTAGTACGGAGGGCTACTGGATATGTAGGGTGGGGTAAGGAGCGGAGTGAGAAGCGGTTCCGCTTTTTGTAATCGGTCGATATGATTGATGGGCAACAAATTGCCCATCCTACAACTTTATAAAACCGATTCAATTCGTTTAGAGTGGATTATCGTATTCAGTAATGGTGGGTTCGTCGCGCTGTTCCTTAACCCACCCTGCATTCTGTCTGTGACAGTGCACGAGTAAGGGCAGGTTAAAGTTTTGCACTAAATACAGTCTCTTGTTGGTCGGAATAAATCCTTATGACATTCCTTTTCAAAAACTAATATTGCTCGAAAAGTAGTCATTTTGTGATTTCATTTCCAGATCCAGCAGGTGTTTAATGGTCTTTTTCTCCAGTAAATCCCTTTGAGCTTCCTGCATTTCCATCCATACAGGACGAACAACACAATCATCAGCTCTATCACAACTAGTCGGACATTCAGCACAATCAAGCAACATGAGGTTACCCTGAAGCGCTTCATAAACGTCGAGCAGGGTAATCTGGTCCGAGGGGCGTTTCAGCATAAAACCACCACCTGCTCCTCGATGGGAGGTTATGATGTTTCCGTTTTTGAGAGCGATCAGGATATTTTCCAGGTAGGAGTTTGGAATACCCTGAATACTTGAAATTTGTTTTCTTTTGGTGGGGAATTCATTATGGTTTTTGGCAATCTCTATTAATGCCCTGATCCCATAGCGGCATTTTGTTGGAATCTTCATATCTTATTATATATCAAGTGAGAACTGTTAAGAAAAATTGTTTGGTATCCCGGATGGAAAAACATAATCCGAGATACAAATTTTCTCGTTCCTGCTGATTAATTCGTTCAATAATATGAATCAGCCTGCAATTTAGGTACAAGCTGTTCGGGAAGATTTCTAAATTCGAGCTACCATTTCCTATCCTTCATCGATAGTAAACTATAAAAATTGATAAAAGTAATTGACATAGAACAAGTAAAACATCTCTGAAGCTACGACTAGTGAGGGGTTAGCTATGGTATACTGCACAAAAAAGGTCAACTTAAATACTTTCTTGAAAATGCTGGTAAATGTGACTGAAAATTCGAAAAAAACGACCTGATTGGTTGCTTTTTGACTTTCTCATGCCAGGCCAAAATATTGGAAAAGTTTATTATTATTTCAACTTTAGTTGTTAAGACGATCCCTTAAAATCATTGAAATTCAGACAAACCGGGGAAACAATTCAAAAGAATGACTACCCTGTAAGCTGTTCACGCAAGCGGTTTAGTGGGTGTCTACCTTGTAATGGTGCTGATAATCACGCTTTATGAATTAATTTATCTAGATCAATAAAAAGCCTAAAAAAAACAATCCTTAATGGATGAAAAACCAGATCAAATCGCCATCTTTCAATAATACTTAAGAAGAATTTCAATCCGTTTTATCAAGAGATTCAATAGGATAAAATTAATTTTCCGACTTATTTAAGTCAGTCCTAGAGCCAGAACAGCCGGGCTTTGAAGAAACCAATATTGTTCCACATCATATACAGAGAAGGAAAAAGTTACTTTAATGTCTATATATTTATGAGAAATTGTGTGTTTATATTGCCACAGTTATCTTTTTGCAAAGCAAGAACTTCAACGGGAGAATGGAATAATGTCAAAAGATGTAATTGGGTCAGTGATGGTTGTCGGCGGCGGTATCGCCGGGATGCAATCGGCGCTTGATCTGGCTGACTCCGGATATTATGTACATCTGGTGGAAAAGAGCCCGTCAATCGGGGGAGCAATGTCTCAATTGGATAAGACATTCCCCACTAACGACTGCGCGATGTGAATTATCTCTCCAAAACTGGTCGAGGTCGGCCGGCACTTAAACATTGAATTACATACACTTTCCGATATCAAGGAGATATCAGGAGAAGCAGGAAACTTCGCTGTTACACTTAACCAGAAAGCCCGCTATATCGACATCGATAAATGTACGGGTTGTGGTGATTGTTCTGCAGTATGCCCAGTCAGTCTATCCAGTGATTTCGACCAGGGCGTTGGCGACAGAACTGCCGTATACAGACCATACGCTCAGGCGGTCCCCGGGGCGTTTTCAATCAGCAAAAAGGACAAATCTCCTTGTACCAATGCTTGCCCCGGTAACGTAAACGCACATGGTTATGTTTCCATGATCGGCGAAGGCAAATATAAAGAAGCCATGGAGGTTATCACCCGAACACTGCCCATGCCGGGTGTTTTAGGAAGAATCTGTCCTCATCCTTGTGAGGATGCCTGCCGCAGAAGTGAAGTTGATTCACCCCTTTCAATCTGCACTTTAAAGCGATTTGCTGCAGATCAGGTAGATATCGATGAACTGGAAGTTCCTGAAATTGAACCAAGGGACGAAAAAGTCGCTATTATCGGTGCAGGACCTGCGGGTTTAACCGCTGCATATTTCCTGGCTCTGGAAGGTTTCAAAGTAACAATCTTTGAAGCACTGCCAGTTGGTGGTGGTATGCTGCGTGTTGGTATTCCTGATTATCGTTTACCACCTTCCATTCTGGAAAAAGAGATCGCCTGGATCCAAAGGCTCGGTGTTGAAATCAAATACAACACGGTAATGGGTAAGGATATCACTGTTGACAGCCTGACGGAAGACGGTTTCAAATCTATCTTTTTCGGAATCGGTTGCCACAAAGACATGAAACTTGGTGTTCCGGGTGAGGATGTAGAAGGTGTGATTCCTGGTGTTAAGTTTCTGCGTGATGCTGCCCTGGGTGACATGAAAGAAATCAAGGGGAATGTTGCTATCGTTGGCGGTGGTGATGTTGCTATTGATGCTGCCCGAACAGCCCTGAGAATGGGAGCGAATAAAGTAAGCATTCTCTATCGACGAACCGAGGCTGAAATGCCGGCTCGTGACGAGGAAATTGAAGATGCCTTTGAAGAAGATGTGGATATTCAGTTCCTGCGAGCTCCTGTAGAAGTTGTCGCTGAAAACGGCAAATTGACGGGTATCAAGTGTATTAAAATGGAACTGGGTGAGCCGGACGATAGCGGCCGTCGAAGACCTGTCCCGGTTGAAGGCAGTGAGTTTATTGTAGACGCTGATGTTCTGATTCCGGCTATTGGCCAGAAAACGGATGCCTCATTCCTCAAGGATAGCGATGGTATCGAGCTTAATAAGTGGGGT
>JAKSDL010000225.1 GCA_022360105.1 Pseudomonadota bacterium | reverse complement strand
TTCAAGGATTTCCTTAGTATTTCCTTTCACGGATTTAGTGCTTACAAAAAAACCCTTTCATTACAAATAAGACAGAAAACCTTAATATCATTGCCCGTAGGATGGGCCGGCGCAGCCTGCCCATGCTGTCTCAGCATAAGATGGGCAATCTTCGGCGGCCCATCATACGATAAATACATTCGAGAGATTTGAGTCCAACCTCAACCATTTTCCTTTTCCTCGCATCAGCGCTAAAAATTTATAGAATAAAGAACTAGGCTGTGATAAAGTAATGCAGTAAAAACTCGTTTTTTGATTGCCAAACAGTGGTTCGATGGCGTGCTCACAAGCCATACGATGACAGATATGCCTTTACATCGGATATCGAGCAACGAAAGACTAACAATTGTTCAAACTGCAACTTTTATCAGGAGTCAGTTATGTTAAAAAACATGAGAATTGGTTTTCGCCTTGGTTTGATTATCGGCTCAACATTAATACTCATGCTGGTGGTTGGCATTGTCGGAATCATCAATATGGGAACCCTGGCAGACTTAACAAACAAGCTCTACCGACATCCCTACACAGTGAGTACCAGTGTAATCTCTATTGATCGTTTTATCGTTTCCATGCACCGGGGAATGAAAGACGTTGCCTTAGCCAAAGACGAGGAAGGCATAAACAAGGCCTCTTCGATAGTCGATCAATACGAAGCTGAGGTTTTTGAATTGTTTAAGATAGTGGATGAGCGATTCCTGGGGGACAAGAAAATGGTCAACGATGCCCTGCAGGCATTCAAGGATTGGAAAATTATCCGCGATGAAGTAATCAAACTTGCTCTTGAGGGCAGGCGGGAAGAAGCAGGTATCATCACCAGGGCGAAGGGAGCGGAACATGTTGCTAAATTAAACAGATACATTCAAGCACTGGAAGACTTTGCCAGCAACAAAGCGGCCACCTTCAGGCAAAATGCAAACAATGTATATGAAAATGTTCAGTTTTTTATGTATACTCTCCTGGCCATAGCCCTTGTGATAGGGATTGTTTTGTCCGTCATCATTGGCGCTTCATTAAAAGGTCCCTTGCAAAAACTGGCAACAACCATCATTGAAGTGGAAACGACAGGCGATTTCTCAAAAACAACGGACCTGAAAAGCAAGGACGAGATCGGAAGAACAGCCATGGCGTTTGACAGCCTGATGAATACCATGCAAAGTGCGTTCGGGGATATCAACCGGGTGATGGACTCCATGTTAAATGCTGACCTGACCGAAAGGATCAGCAATGACTATGGTGGTAATCTCAAAGGAGAAAACATCAATCGCGCTTTGGAAATGGTAGGCAGTGCTATCTTCCAGGTAACATCCTCTGCCGATGAGGTCAACAATGGAGCAGTCCAACTACAGGCATCAGCCCAGGCTTTAGCTTCCGGGACCACGGAGCAGGCAGCCAGTTTGGAGGAAGTGACCTCGTCCGTAAATGAAGTCGAATCGCAGGCAAAGAAAAACAGCGAATACGCCGGCCAGGCTCAGCAGCTTTCCAGGCAATCGATTGAGACCGTAGAAAAAGGGAATTCACAGATGAATACAATGCTGCAATCTATGGACAGTATCAGCGAAACCAGCAACAAAGTAGCCAAGGTTATCAAAGTCATCGACGAAATCGCGTTTCAAACCAATCTACTGGCCCTAAATGCAGCCGTTGAAGCCGCTCGTGCAGGAAAATACGGCAAGGGCTTTGCCGTGGTGGCGGAAGAAGTCAGAAACCTGGCAGGTCGTAGCGCGGAAGCAGCCAAGGATACAACGGAGTTGATCGATACGTCACTCAAAGAAGTCGAAGCTGGTGTTAGCAATACCCGATTGACTGCCGATGTCTTAAAGGAAATTAACGAAAACGTTACCAAGGTTAACGACCTGGTGGCCGAAATATCTGCC
>JAKSDL010000101.1 GCA_022360105.1 Pseudomonadota bacterium | reverse complement strand
CATGCACAGCTTGCCGGTAGTTGGAAAATAGATCATCGGGACCCCTTTGACCGCATGCTTGCTGCTCAAGCAAAAATCGAGGATTTAAGCTTGATTAGCATTGATAAAGCATTGTCTGATTTTCCTATCAAAATAATAAATTAAGAAAAAAATGGGTTCAGATGTTTCATGTGATGACTTACACCCCCTATTACCAACTTATATTCTTGATTGGATTATAAAAAGTCAGAATAACTCCTCCGGATTACTTTTAGCTTGATAAATTCGATCAACCAGCATGCTAACAAAACAGCCAAGATGTAGGGATACGTCATCCAAATCTTGGTAAACTCAAACAGCAGTGTCCCCACTATCGCCAGTGCAACCAATGCCATTCCCAGTGCCTTGTATTTATATTTATACACCAGGTATAAGCTGAAGAATACGAGTATTCCCAGTCCGATTTGAGTGATATTTCCTTCAATCAGGGGCAAATAGTGAAGCCTTTTGGTATACACGTGGCGCATAACCAACGCCCTGGTTTCCGTTAGCTTTTCAAGCACACAAACTGCTGTAATGAGTAACAGCTGAATCAAGGTAAAACCTGAATAAATATATCTTCTTGCTTTTATTTTGGATCCCCTGTTTCTACTTGATTTTGAGGTTGATTGCTCCAACCGATCCAGCCATCACTGTACAATGTTATATCTTTTAAACCGTATACATCCGCATAATAATAAATCTCTGCAGCTCTCCAGCCGCTGCCGCACATAAACGCCAATCTGTTGGTGATATCAATTCCCTGTTTTTCCCAAAGAGCAATAAACTCCTCCGGTCTTTTCATTGTCTTATCCGGATTTCTGAAATAATCCATTGCAAATGAATTTTCAATACCGGCATATCCATACACAGACCCGGGAATACGACCGGCCTTGTCATGGTAAGTATATCCCGTTGATTTCCCAATATGTTCAAGCCAGGTTCTATTATCCACCAATGTGAATTTCGGATTCTTCAAAGATACCTTAAGTTCTTCAATGGTTTCAATAAAATCAGGCTTTGCAGGTATCTCAACACCAAATGCTTTGACTGGTGTCGGCAGGTTTTTTGTTGTTTCAAGTTCATATCCGGCATCAACCCAGGCAGTTGTACCACCGTTCAACACACGTACATCCTGAACGCCCATATATCGTAATACCAGGGCGACGCGATAGGCTGCCATCTGCTCCTCTCCTGTGACAATGACTGTATCAGAATGCGTAAACCCATGAGCCAATGCAAATTTTCTCAAGGTCTCTTCATCAGCCAGCATCCAGGATGGTGGAGGTTCAACAGAATCCGTATTGATATGAAATGCGGTTGGTACATGTCCTTTGGCATACGATGCTTTTGCCTCACCCCAGCTTGCTTCAACTATTTTTACATTGGTCGTATCAAATGTTTCCTGAGCTTCCCCCTTTAACAATCCATTTACAACTTGGGCAGGTACGATCAAATGATAGTTTTTGTATTTGACAAGCTTGGTTCCCTTTTCGCTTAACCAATTGTTTAGATTATATAATTCCAGTTGTTTGAAACCATTTTTTTTCAAGTAGTTTCTAACAGCTTCGTTATTTCCCCTGATATCATTATACAGGATAATCTTTTTCTCGGTTGATAACCCTTTCGTCTTTAATATCTTTTTTAATAAGCTATCTTCAGCTGATAACCAGTTGTACGAAAAATCTACAGCACCCTTAATGTGTCCACCAAGGCCATTTTTATTGAGATCCCATCCGTTAAAAGCATCGCTCTGCCTGGTATCCACAACGATTGTGTTTTCATCTTCTACAGCTGCCAACAGAGCTTTTGCTGTCAAAACTGAAGTTCCTGCCTGAGCGGATCTGTTTTTCTCCTCTGATGCTGAAACATCATTGATTTGCCAACCGAAAACAGTGAAAACAGCTAGCAAGCCTACTGTTAGAAATTCAAACCAGATTTTCATAAATTCTCCTACTTTACACCCTGCTTGGTTTGTCCTGATAAATAAGATTCAAGGATAATGAATTGCAGGGGGAATCCGCTGCTGTCATTGCCTTATCTGCCATTCGGTCATCTCTTTATTTATCCGGTGCCTGAACGAACACTAATTTAACCCATACCAATAAAAGCTTTAAAAGCAGTTTGGCACTTCGAAGTTTTATGCTTTCAGCTGTCAGTTCTCAGCCGGCTTTTGTTTGTAATTGTAATGTTTTAAGCTGAACGCTGAGAGCTGACGGCTGCCAGCAGGTTAACCTTCAAGCTGAATTCCGATATCTGATACAAGACCGGATAAGGGGTTAGCGATTTTCCATTCAGGCACTATCTATTGATTCAAAGAAGACACTATAACTAAAAATGTACCAAACACTCCAATAGCAATTTTCTATAGAGATGTTGCGATCAATCGACAAAATCAATGGAGATGGAGGTCAAATCGAGAGCGCCGGGATAAACCGGCATAGAGTTGGGGATGAAAGAACCCTGCACAGAAGGATTAGCTACCCACTGCGGCCCCGGTTCATGCGCAGATAGCCGCGAGGCTATAAAAGGGGATGGGCCTGAATAACTGCCTCTGCAACAAATAAGAAATCCCCGTTTTGTTCCTGCAGGGGAAACAGGTATTGAGCATTGCTTAATAGAGGTAAGGAACGGCAGGTGCCTCGATCATTTGAACTTGAGGTGTTAAAATCTGGGGAACGATTTCACCGTTGATCTCCTGGAGATCGAAAATGCCATCTACCTTAACCCATTGATCAGCAGATACATTGGTTGCCGGAGCGGAATTCAGTGCAATTGTCAGGGGTACCGCGTCAGCGGCACAGCAGTTAACCAGAAAGCGATAGATAGCCGTATGATTACCACCTAACTGGGACTTAAGTTGTTTATCCTGCAAGATCATGCCTGTAACAACCACCCGCTGACCTTTATAAAAATATGGATTAAGAAATAATTGGAGGATCGTTGGCTCCTGGAGCATGTTATCCTGTCCGGACTGCCGTGAAAGATCCGAATTTGCCGGAGGGTCTTCTAACGGCATTGAACAGGTTAGCTGTGAACAAATCTCGCTATTATTGATTCCGATAAATCTTTTTTTAAAGGCATGGTTTCCCAACATAGCGTCCGGTACGGCTATCGAGTACATGATTGGAACCAGTAGGACCAGAGCCCTGAAAACAGCTGATATATTCATATCTTTTGTTTTGGGGCGATCAATGGCTGCGATCATAAACCCCAGGGCAACGAAGTGTGCAACTGCCAGGAGTACGCCGAATTCAGGTCGAAGGTAGACGATGTAGCGCTGGCTGGCCAATAAATAAACCAGGTAGCCGGTCCAAATAACAAACACAAGGGGATACAACCAAGAATTGAAATATTTCTTCAACGATTTCATTGGAATGCGCCATTGAAGATTTCGACACCGGTTGTCATCATCAGCACTCCCACAAGAATAAGTGTTGCCAGTGTGATAATGACCCGGCGTTTGAATACGGTTTGATACATCAGCAAAAGTTTGAGGTCGAACATGGGGCCGGTCAATAAAAAAGCCAGTTGGGCAGGCATAGGCATTAACCCTCGAAAAGAGGCGGCAATGAAAGCATCGGCTTCGGAACACAAATTAAGCATTATCGCCAAACCCATCATCAATACGATGGATAGTACCGGCAAAGTAGTCATGTCCAGAAAGCTTTCACGATTGATGTAGGTTTGGGCCAAAGCTGCGACAAAAGCTCCGATCACAAGATAGTGACCTACCGTCAAAAAATCATCCTTCGCATAGACAATCGCTGCTCCTGTTTTATCAATCCAACTATCCGGGGTGGAATGGTCACAACTACATTCGCATGTATTCGTGCTACATTCCTCTTTTGAGATAACCTTTGAAGCTCCCACCGGGTCCAAGGATTGCTCACGATAGTCGTTTCCCGGCAAATGATGATGACAAGTGTGAGCTGGAGCGCTGTCATCGTGTGAATTGTTGATACTGACAATGGCGGTGGAGCTGTCAAACAGTTTGCCCATGATAATGCCGATAACAACGGCTAGCACATACCCCAATCCCAGACGCAGGAGCACGATTTGCCAGTCGAAAGCATAGGCTAGTGCGGTTGATGCGGCTACAATAGGATTTACAATAGGCCCTCCCAGCAGGTAGGCGATAGCTGCTGAAAATGACAGACCTTTATTAATCAAACGCCGCACTATTGGGACAACAGCACACTCGCAAATCGGGAAAAAGATTCCTGCAGCAGCGGCTAGGCATACGGTAAGCCAACCTGTATTTGGTAAGACAGCAGCCAGGCGTTCCCGACTGACAAAAACCTCGATAAATCCACTAACCAGTGATCCGATCAACATGAAAGGAATGGCTTCGAGCGCAATACTAACGAAGAAAATAGCGAAGGAATTGATGGAGTCAGACTCTAAGCCGACAGGTAGCAAAAAAATGGCTACCAGCAGGAAAAGCGCGGGAAGAAAATCGATTAAGGGGGTTTTTCCTGTCGTATTTGTATCTTGATACGAGTGAATTGATTGTTCCGACATTTAACCCTTTCTTGATTGGTTGATCCCCTGCCATGCAGCATTTGCACATAATAGCAAACAGGGCGAAAATGAACAATAGGTTCACCTGCAAATCCCGGGGCGATCGAAATGAACGTCCCCATCGTTAGTGAGAAGCAAAACTTAACGTCTTAGAACCCTTTTTTGACCCAAAAACAGCCTTCGAGAAAATCCGGCCTGTTAGATTTCAATTTTCCTCCTGATAGGTGTTTGGGCGTTCTACCTTCAATATTGTGAGGCTGGTTGATCCAGCCAGGGCAGAGCCCATTTCTCTGCCACCCCTGGCTGTCCAGCCCTTTGGCTAACGATAATGCAGATTCGTGTGGTTAGGCTGCCCTGCCGTTTGACACTTCTGTGAGCGTAGGATAATTTTTAGTTGCTTTTTCAGGACAAATAGTTTTTCACACCTCGATCACTTCAGAGATAT
>JAKSDL010000630.1 GCA_022360105.1 Pseudomonadota bacterium | reverse complement strand
TAACCACTGCAGGCCAACAAAGATACGCAGTGGAACCATCCAGAAATTTGGAGATCTTTTTGATAAATGCCCTCCCAAAAAGCTTCTTTTATTTTTTACGTGAAATATTTCATGTAAAAGATAGGAATATACCTTATTCCATCCTGCCACCTGCAAAAAATACATCACATTGATCAAATGCTTAATAAACATGGCGGGTAGCGACCCAAAGCCCATCATTAACTTTGGAACACCTACATGTGCTACTCCATGGCGCCCTCCAATACATACCATGACACCGTGGAATGTGGGATTATATGATTTATGTGTCCCCCCGTTTACATCAGCATGGATATTGTGAGCCGCTACAGGTGCCGCATGTTCACAGTTTTCTACCATTTGCGGCACAGGGGCTTGATCATTTTCAGGGATAAAAAACATATTGTCCCCTACTACATATACGTTTGGATCATCCACGCTTTGGAGCCGCTCATTAATGATAATCCTTTTTCTCCCCTTCTTTTCAATGTCCATGTCACCCACAATTTCCGACCCTTCAATTCCTGTTGTCCAAATACAGGTATAGGTAGGGATATCTCCTTTTTCACCTAAACAGACAAAATCTTTTCCAACACAAGCTATAGGAACATCGGTAATGATGTTGACATCCAGTTTTTTTAGTATCTTCTCTGCTTTTTTTATTAGCTTATCAGGTAAACATTTCAGGATGGTTGGCAGAAGGTCTACAATGTATAGCTTTACCTCATTTCTTTCAATATAGAATTTTTCACAAAGAACATTGACCCATTCTGCAAGCTCACCAACCATTTCCACTCCGGTAAAACCTGCACCGGCAACCACAAAGGTCAAAAGCTTTTTTCTTTCCTCATCGTCCGTTTCTTTCATGGCAAGACGGAACATATTTAAAATATGTTCTTTTAACCGGATAGCATCCTCATATGACCACAAAGCAAATGAATTCTCCTTAGCCCCCTCAATCCCAAAGTATGTCGGCCGGCCGCCTGTTGCCACCACCAGATAATCATATGCGTATTCATTGTGCTTCGATATAAGCTTTTTCTCTTTAAGATCAACTTGTTTTATTTCATCCGGTACAACATTTACCTTTTTCCCTGCAAAAATTTTCTTTAAGTCAATCCTTACCGATTCTTCGTCCACTCTTCCGGCTGCAACCTCATGAAGCTCTGTCAGCAGGGTATGATAAGGATTTTTGTCAATTAAGGTAAT
>JAKSDL010000107.1 GCA_022360105.1 Pseudomonadota bacterium | reverse complement strand
GCGTTATAGTATCCAATCACCTCATCAAAAATCACCATTTCCATGATCGAAGCTTCCCTGCCGCCATACTTTTGGGGCCAACTCATGGAAAGCCAGCCTTTTTCTCCCATTTTGCGGGCCATATATTTATGAAATTCGTAACCTTCTTCTGTGGCGTAAATTCCTTCCAGTCCACCGTTCCCAAACTCCGGTGGAGCATTTTTCATCTCGGTCTCAAAGAATTCTACGAATTCCTGTTTGATTAATTCCTCTTCTTTGGTCAAACGAAAATCCATGATATCTCCTTATTTGGCTTTTGACTGTTGGTGATTAGCGGTTAGCTGATATAGAGCTAGCTGCTAACAGCTAGCCGTCAAATACTGAAAAAGCTCTCAGCTCTCAGGAACAAGAAATCAAAGTCATCAGCAAGCTGAAGGCTGACTGCTGAACGCCGAGAGCTCTTTTTATTTTCCAATAAAATTTGGTTCGCGTTTTTCTTTGAATGCCCTGGGGCCTTCTTTGGCGTCCTTGCTCATAAAAACAGGCAGGGCATACTCCATTTCTTTTTGCAGTCCTTCGGAAATGGAAAGACTTTGGTTGTGAAGCGCTGATTGTTTAATAGCTGAAACGGCGAGGGGTCCATTTTTCGAGATGATGGTCGCCACCTTTTCTGCCTCTTCCATCAGGTTTTCTTTTGGAACAATTCTGTTGATAAACCCATATCGCAAGGCTTCTTCAGCATCCATCAATTCACCGGTTAACATGATTTCCATGGCCTTGGCATAAGGAAGTTGACGTGGCAAATGCACTGTAGAACCACCAGCGGGAAAAATCGCCCATTTGACCTCCTGCAGGCCAAACTTTGCTTCTGGCGTCGCCAAGCGGATATCTGTGCCATAGATGATTTCCATACCTCCGGCAATGGCGTGGCTGTTAATAGCAGCAATAATGGGTTTATAGATTTCGTAACCCTTGAGAAAGGCGTTTTCAGCAAGTTTGGGATTTTGTACCACCTTTTGGTCAAATTCCGTTTCAGGTTGTCTGGCACCTGTTATTAACGGAATCAATTTCGCCAGGTCTGCTCCGGCACAAAAAGACTTATCTCCGGCTCCTGTCAGGATGGCGCAACGTAGATCCTTATCTTTTTTATAATCATCCCAGGCTTCGGCCATGGCGCAAACCAATTCAGGGTCGAAACTGTTTCTGGCTTCGGGACGGTTTAAAGTTAGATAAGCGATGTTGTTTTTCTTTTCGTATAATAAAACCATTTATTACTCCCTTGATATCCTTTGCGTAAAAATCCATTTTTTTTTAGCTTTCAGCACTTGGCGTTCAGCTGTCAGCTTAAAAGGAGCACCTGCGGTGCTTTTAATGTTTAAATTTACAGATTGGAGCGAAGCGACTCCTTATTAGCTGATAGCTGACGGCTGATCGCTGATTGCTTTCAGACAGGTTTTTTCGTGTCATGAGGTGTTAAACTCATGATGTTTCTTAAAATAGACACAAAACATGACAAAAACTGAATATATCTCACAAATTGAACCTGATTCAACTCGTGGATAAACCAATCAAAAGGAGTTCGTCAAGGAGATTACGATTTACTCTGACAATTGCTTTAAAGCGGTTCCATCGCTACGCCAGACCCAACAGTTGTCTGCCAACAGCAATTTCATTTTGTATTTGAGATCAGTGGGAAGGGGCTTGCTGGAGACCTTGGTCCAAAAACCTTGAATGGCAGCAGGCGCCATGGAGACAATAAGATTGCTTAAGTGGGAACATCCCCTGCCGTTGCCGAATTTGTCCTTTACCTTTGTGGTAAAACCACGACTAATTTTCATGCCTGTGAGCTCTTGGAGGGATTCCATTGTCTTGGGGCACTCTTCGTGAGGTGTTTCCGGCATTTCGGTTTCAATTTGACGGATAACCAGTCGTTTATCCACCAACATGCGGATGATCAGATGATGCACAGTATCAGCCGGGCGCTCACCGCCGGAAAGATGGAAGGTATCAATCAGTCGATTATCGATAAGTATTCCTTCAACGATGATTTGATCATTCTCTGCTGAATAAGTTGAGATTTTCATCTCACGTTGATGGATCTTTTCTTTAACTTGACTTTTTAAATCCTTCATCCGGTATTGAGTTAAATGGACCGACTGACATGTTTTTCGATTATTTGATCGACATTTTCAGCGGTGATTCCCAGTTGATGACAAATCTCTGTTGCCCTTTGTTTCAGATGTGCTTTTTGCAAATCACCTGTTTGCAGTAAAAAGCCAAATCGTCTCCCTACCTGAAACCGCATTCGGTCTTCCGGTGTCAGATCGAGATAATCCTGGATGATTTTCAGCATCGCCGGTTTGTCATCCGGGAAAGTCCCTTCCACCGTCTGAAGCAAATTCATCATGTGATCGCTTTTAAGGGTGCTGTTTATGGCATCCAACTGTTCGATGAAAGATTTAATTTCCTGCACTATCTGATAGTCGGTACCTTTGGCAAAGGATACTTCGGCATCTTCGGCAAAAAGTTGATAGTTTTCCGGGATGGTAAGGGTTCTAAGCCTGATGAAGTGGGGATCGATCTGGTTAAGGGCATCGGCTGTTTCTGCTGCGTGGAGTTCTGACAATTCCAGTCCGCCCAGGCCGGGCATGACATATTCCGAGAGTTCCATCCCCGCTTTTTTGACCTTTAACCCGGCTTTGATATGCATTTCCTTGGTGCAGCCCTTTTGTACGAGTTTCAGCAATTTGTCAGCCGCTGTTTCCAAGCCTACGTGAATGCGGTTGAGTCCGGCTTCCCTGATTCTTTGCATATTATCATCCGTAATCCTGGCCAGTGAGTGGGACCTGGCGTAGGAGGTGATGCGCGCAACCCAGGGGAACCGTTTTTTTAAGTGATTAAGAATTTCAACCAGGTAGTCGGGCTTGATAACAAGGCTGTTGGCATCCTGGAGAAAGACCGATTCCATACCTCCTGCGAACCAGTTAATAGCGGCATGAAATGCCTCCATTTCGTTAGGATCAATGCTGCCCGCGAGCGCCCCGATATCACTTTGATATACCGAGCCGGAAGAGTCTGCCAGTTCCCCGATTTTCCGGACATGCCCGTATACAGTATCGATATCCTTAATCACGTCAGCAACAGGCCGTATCGAAAATTTTTCGTGCTTGTAGATGTAACAAAAGGTGCAGCGATTCCAGGGGCAGTTTCGAGTGATTCGAATCAGCAGACTTCTTGCCTCACTGGGAGGACGTATCGGACCCTGCTCAAATCCCTGATACGGTGGGTTTTTTTTGGCCATTTTAATATCTCATCCGCATCTTAATACCCTTATCATGGAGGTATTGTTTTAATTCACTGCATTTATATTCACCGAAATGGACCATGGAAGCGACTAAGGCAGCATCTGCTTTGCCTTCCGTCAGAACTTCGTACAAGTGCTCCGGTTTTCCTGCGCCCCCGGAGGCGATAACAGGGATTGAAACAGCTTCTGCGATCATCCGGGTCAGGTTGATTTCGTATCCCGCTTTGGTTCCATCGGCATCGATAGAGTTTACAACCAACTCTCCTGCACCCAGCTTTTCGCCTTCTATGGCCCAGGCCAATGCATCGATTCCCATTGGGGTGCGGCCGCCGTTGATGACAATTTCGTAACCGGATGGAATTTGATCGGATTTTTCCACCTGCTTGATATCCATAGAGAGAATGGTGCTCTGGCTTCCTACAGCATAAGCACATTCTGCAATGAGTTCCTTTCTTTTGACAGCTGCCGTATTGACGTTGATTTTCTCTGCACCGGCCATTCTCAATTTGGTCGCATCGGCTACCGAGCGAATGCCTCCACCGACAGAGAACGGAATAAATATTTTGGAAGCTACTTCTTCTACGGTTTCGATCATGATATCACGCTTATCACTGGAGGCAGTGATATCATAAAATACCAGTTCATCCAATCCATCGTCATAATATTCGATCGCCTTTTCCACCGGGTCACCAATATCCTTGGTATCTACAAATTTTACACTTTTTGCAAGATTACCTTCCCTTACATCGAGACAGGCAATCAGTCTTTTGCTGAGCATCTATCACTCCTTTTGACATTGTAAATTTGGGGATTTTGAATTTAATATTTCCTGACTTAAGGCTTTAACTGTGATTTGTATTGGAATTATGTCGAGGCCTGATAGGATAAATTCCCAAATATAAAATCTTAAATTTAACATGTTCAGTTGCTTTCCCAGCTTGAAAATCGCCTGAGTAGTTCCAATCCGAATCTTCCGCTTTTTTCAGGATGAAATTGAGTAGCAAACAAATTGTCTTTTCCGAGGGCACAACAAAATGGCTTTTCGTATTCGCTGACAGCATATATGTCTTGTTCGCTGCTGGGATTCGGAAAATATGAATGAACAAAGTAGAACTCGTCGCCGTTTTCGATGCCTTCCAGCAATGGGTGAGACTTGGTGACATTGACCCCGTTCCAGCCTATATGGGGAATTTTAAGTGAAGGATCGGTGAGATCAAAGCGTTTGGTCTGTCCCGGTATTAAACCCAGGCACTCCGTATCACTTTCTTCGGAGCGCTCCAGAATAATCTGGGCTCCTATACAGATGCCGAGGGTGGGCACTCCTTTGGCTACCACTTCCTTGAATGCTTGATCCAGGCCTCGTCGTTTCAGCGTTTCCATAGCGCTGGCAGCAGCACCGACTCCCGGAAAGATGACTTTTTCTGCTTTAATTACCTCGTCCGGATCTTTGGAAATGATCGATTCTATTCCCACTTGATTACAGGCTCTCTTTACACTGCGAATGTTACCTGCATCATAGTCTACAATTGTTATCATATTTTTGTACCTTCTGTGCCGGATTTGTGAGAGGCCCATCTGCAGGTTACAGCAGGCGATCCGAGACAACGTTGGATTGTTTTTTTGAGGAAACCAGGGTAAACCCGGTTTTGATTACTGCATTGGCTGGCCGTACGTGTTAAACCAGATTTTATCAAACTGAAGCTTTTCGAGTTTGTGCGGCTGTTTTTTTTCGTCAGGATAGCCGATGGCGATAATGGCTTCAATGTTTAAATTGGCCGGGAGCTTGACATGCTCAGCTACAAACTCTCTGGCAGTAGTCAGACGGTCATGTTGGCGATCCCTGATTTGAATCCAGCAACTTTTAAGACCGAGTGCTTCAGCCGAAAGCTGGATCAAAATCGATGCGATGGAACAGTCTTCAATCCAGGTTTCTATTGAGTCGTCCGCACACACGATAATGGCAAAAGGAGCCCCTTTTAAAAAAGTTGATCCGTGTTCCTTTGAGGCGGATAAAGTTTCAAGCAGGGCTTTATCATCAACAATAATAAATTGCCAGGGATTCAACCCCCTGGAAGAAGGAGATCTGAGGGCTGCTTCCACCAACTCATTTACTTTTTCCCGTTCCACCGGTTTATCAAGGAACTTCCTGACACTCCTTCTTTGTCTTAATAGATCTATAAACATTGAAACTCCATGACAATTTGCAATGAATACTACACAAATTTGACTTCTTGGACCTTGCCAAACTGGATGTAGTAACAAAATCATTATCAAAATCAATCACTCCCAGACAACGTGCTTCCCTTCATTAACAATGTTTTATAATAATATAACCTAACGAATAATCGATCAACTTCCAAAGAGGTTACTGATGCCAGAATTTGATGCTTCAAAACGATTTACCATTGAAAATGCAGGCGCAAGGGGAGAAGTTGTCCGTTTGCGTGATTCTTACCAGGCTGTTTCCAGGCATATAGACTATCCGGTCCCTTTAAAGACTTTATTGGGAGAAGCCCTGTGCGCTGCTGTGCTGCTTTCTGCCACCATCAAATTCGAAGGAAAGCTCAGCTTGCAACTACAAGGCGAAGGAAACGTAAGGCTCTTGCTTGTTCAGGCAACACATGACAGGCAACTGCGCGGATTAATCAAATGGCAGGGAAATGTTGATAAGAACTCATTCAGGGAGTTGATTGGCAAGGCCCAGCTGGCGATTACCATTGAACCGGATAAAGGTGAGCGCTACCAGGGAATTGTACCTTTGGAAGGTGAAAACCTGGCTGGTTGCCTGGAACACTATTTTTTGCAATCTGAACAGCTCCCGACCGAAATTCGTTTGACAGCGGATGAAGAAACCGCTGCCGGATTCCTGCTACAGAAACTTCCCGGCCATGAAAATGAAGAAAAACCTGAAGACTGGGAACACTTCTCGGTTTTTGCCAAATCAATTACGAACCCGGAACTGCTTGAGCTGGAATTTGAAACCCTGCTCTACCGCCTGTTTCATTCGGAAAAGGTAAGGGTTTATGATTCAAAACAGGTGGAATTCAACTGTGTCTGCTCCAAGGAGAAATGTGAATCAGCTGTTGTCAGTCTCGGCAAACAAGAAGTGGAAAAAATGATAGATCAGGCAAAACCTTTGAACATGAATTGCGAATTCTGTGGTGCAAATTATGAGATCACCTTGGATGAAATTAAGAAGCTTTTATCGCAAATAAACGAGTCTTCTGCGTCGTAGTAGCTGAAAACAAAGGGCTCAATGTCCTTGACTGAAAAAGAAATTTCCCGGAATAATGAATCTCCAGCTTTGAACGGTAATGATTTACCAGTTGTAAAGCCCGAATCAATGGGTTTTACAGGAGTGATCCTGCCGTAAGCCTTCATTGGTGTCTAACCTTCGATGACTATCAGCGTGTGATTAGGATCCGATTCAAAGCTCACTGATAAATACAGATCAAAAAATTCGGGTTTCATCGATTTAAATCGACCATATACCCGAGTTCAAGCGGATCTACACCTTGATTCTGCAAAATACCACAATCAATATGCCATTGAACTCACTTTCGGTTGATGTATAATCGATCTACCGAATTGAAAACTATCCCTCCAGCTTCATGCTGCCCTAAGGTTTTCAAATTGTTCAATCACATACTGACTGGTATATCGTGCGAGTATAATCAGATCGCTAAAGGCAGACGAGAATTGGTTGTATTGTTTGAAGGATCCTTGGGGGGTTCTGCCCGCCAGAAAACAAATCATCTTACCAGCCTTTTTTTAAGAAACAGGAAAAGAAATGGATAAACAAAGAGATACCATGTTGGAGGATTGGATTCAGCGTGAGGAACTGGCTGAAAACATGCTTCAAATTGTAGGAAAACTCTACCGCGACCGAGACGTTATCACCCTGATCTACGGAAGACCGATCATTAATCTTTCCGTGATCGAAATGATCAAAGCGCATCGTTATGTGCGTTTGATTGAAGATAAGGAAATTTATGTCAGGCAAAGTATCCCGTTAATGCGAGAGCTTGAAAAACTGGATTTATCATCCGTTCGGATAGATATCGGTATGATGACTACCGATTATTTAAGGGATGAGAGGAAGTTAAGCCCGGAAGAATTTGTAAAGGAACAACTAAAAGACGTTATCGGAAAAGAGGGATCGAAAATCGATGAGCCACAAGATGTAGTGCTATACGGATTTGGACGAATCGGTCGCTTGTTGGCTCGACTGCTGATAGAAAATACCGGGGGGGGAAATAAGCTGCGGCTCAGGGCTGTCGTTGTTAGAAGAAAGAATAATGACACCATCGAACGAAGAGCAAGTCTTTTGAGACTCGATTCCGTGCATGGACAGTTCAGTGGCTCTATTGTACTGGACGAGGAGAACGAAGGCATTGTCGTTAATGGTAATTTTATCAAATTTATCTATGCAGATTCCCCGGATGCCATCGATTACGAACAATATGGCATTAAAAACGCCATTGTGATTGATAATACCGGTGTTTGGAGAACTGAAGAGGGGTTGGGACTTCATCTCAAGTCCAAAGGAGCAGCCAAGGTTCTGTTAACAGCCCCTGGTAAAGGGAATATTAAAAATGTTGTGTATGGTATCAACAATAATATTATCGAACCGGAAGATACCATTCTTTCGGCAGCCAGTTGTACCACCAACGCCATTGTTCCTGTACTCAAAGTGGTGAACGACAAATTTGGGATTGAGAATGGCCATCTGGAAACCATCCATGCTTATACGAATGACCAGAACTTGTTGGACAATTTTCATAAAGGTGACAGACGAGGGCGTAGTGGTCCATTGAACATGGTGTTGACAAATACGGGGGCAGCCAATGCTGTTGTGAAAGCTGTTCCCGAACTGGCCGGCAAATTGACTGCTCATGCGATCAGGGTTCCAACGCCAAACGTATCCATGGCTATGTTAAGCCTGAATTTTAAAACCTCTACCACCAAAGAGGAATTGAATGAATTCCTGCGCCTGAAAGCCGTTCATTCCGAAATCCAAGACCAGGTAGATTTCACCAGCTCTTCGGAAATTGTTTCTACAGACCTGGTTGGTTCCAGATTCGCTTGTGTGGTAGATTCACAAGTTACTATCGTTGAAGACAAACGTTGCGTTTTGTACCTGTGGTACGATAATGAATTCGGCTATAGCTGCCAGGTGGTTCGGGTGGTTGAGCAGATGGCTGGCTTGAAAGTGGAAGTTTATCCCAAATAGACCGCATTTTGAATCAATGTCATATACTTAAGCATGCATGACTGGGGTATGTCATGCCGATCATCGGAAGCCAAGAAGATATTTTCAATAGAGGATTCTCTCCGGGCTCTGAAAGGTCCTTCATTGCATTCAGGATGGCTACGATTTCCAATCTTCAATTTGATGATAGTGGATAATGGCCGAGTCCATTCCTCAGGGCTCGGTATCCAAATACCCTATCTACAATGATATTGCGTATAGCTATTCCGGCAGCTATAATTCCGTAAGCGTTCCGGGTCCATTGTTTGCTTTTCCATAACATGGTTTCGGGACACATTAAAATTCAGCTACGTGAGGTATAGATGCTAAGACTGACTATTGCAGTTTTCACCCTTTTTTTTATGGCAGGGACAAATCTATTTGCCATAGATAAATTGTATACTGACGATAAAGGATTTCGACATTTTACTTGTGGAGCGAATATGCGTGGTGCTCAGATTGCTATCAAGGATATTGG
>JAKSDL010000885.1 GCA_022360105.1 Pseudomonadota bacterium | reverse complement strand
GGCGAGAATTCTAAAATATCCTGGACTCAGGTGGAAACGGGATCGGCAATCACCTGGAAATATCCCAGCGTTATTTTGCAGGGTGACAATTCCATCGGCGAGTTCTATTCGGTTGCGCTGACTGCCAACTATCAGCAGGCAGATACCGGGACCAAGATGATTCATATCGGCAAAAACACCAAAAGCACTATCATTTCCAAGGGTATTTCTGCCGGTCATGGTCAAAACTCCTATCGTGGGCTGGTTCGGTTTGGCAAGGGGGCTGAAAGAGCCCGCAATTACAGCCAATGTGATTCGCTGTTAATGGGTGATAAATGCGGAGCTCACACCTTTCCCTACATCGAATCGCGCAACAACACGGGGAAGGTGGAACATGAAGCCTCCACGTCCAGAATTGGAGAAGATCAACTGTTCTTCTGCAAGCAACGGGGCTTGTCCGAAGAAGAGGCAATCTCCCTGATCGTTAACGGCTTCTGCAAGGAAGTGTTCAATGTCTTGCCCATGGAATTCGCCGTTGAAGCCCAGAAGTTAATGGAGGTGAGCCTGGAAGATGGCGTTGGTTAGCCGCGAAACGGCTAGTTAATAATTCACAGTTCATAATTGATTATTGATAAAAACCAGAAAAGGCAATCATGCTGAAAATAAACGATTTAAAAGTAAAAGTAGCCGACCAGGAAATCCTGAAAGGATTGAGCCTTGAAGTTAAGCCTGGTGAAGTGCACGCCATCATGGGGCCTAATGGTTCCGGTAAAAGTACGTTGGCTGGGGTTCTGGCCGGAAGAGACGGTTACGACGTTATCAATGGCAGTGTAGAATACTTGAATCAGGATCTGTTGGAGATGTCGCCTGAAGTTCGAGCCAGAGAGGGGCTGTTTTTGGCATTTCAATATCCTATAGAAATTCCCGGGGTAAACAATATCTATCTGCTCAAGGCGGCTTTAAATGCCAAGCGCAAGCACCAGGGGCTGGAAGAGCTGGATGCGGTGGACTTTCTGAAGCTGGTAAAAGAAAAATTGAAATTGGTGAATATGGATAAGAGCTTCCTGAGTAGACCTGTTAACGAAGGTTTTTCCGGAGGTGAGAAAAAAAGAAACGAGATTCTGCAAATGGCCGTACTGGAACCTAAACTGGCAATCCTGGATGAGACGGATTCGGGACTGGATGTCGATGCCCTGCAGGTGGTAACCAATGGCATCAACAGTGTCAAGGATGAAGAACGATCAATCATTGTAGTGACCCATTACCAGAGAATTCTTAACTATATCACGCCCGATTTTGTACATATTCTGGCCGATGGCAAAATTGTAAAATCGGGAGATAAATACCTGGCTCTCGAAGTCGATGAAAAAGGCTATGGCTGGATAAAAAATTAGGGTTGATTATGACAAAGCAAACCGATCACTATCAAAACGAGTTTTCGTCGGTCTGGTCAGAGTTGCCCGGTTATAAAATATCCTGGCTTGATCGACTGAGACTGAAAGCAATAAGCGAGTTCACTTCAGAAGGGTTTCCGTCTATAAAATCGGAAGACTGGAAATATACCGATTTGACTCCTGTCAGGGAAGCCCGGTTTCAAACCAGGCATGTACCCTCACATGATATCCCGCAGGAACGGATTGATACATTGCTAAAGGAGCTGGAAGGAGCGATTACCATCGTTTTTGTGGATGGCATTTTTCACCAGGTGACACACAATGCCGAAACACAAGGGCTTACCCTTTCCAGCTTCAAAAATGCAGTTGATCAGCGTTTGGTGCAGGTAAAAGACTACCTTGTTTCTTATCCCCAAACCGTTTCAGCTTTTGAATCATTAAATACTGCTTTCATGAACGATGGTGTGTACCTTTCCCTGGAAGCAGGCAGGGTTTTGCAGGAACCCATACAGCTTTTGAGCATTTCTTCAGGAAAGAACCAGCATCTTTCCGTGCACTCTCGTAACCTGCTGGTTTTTGGAGAAAATTCCCGGGCTGCTGTTGTGGAACGCTATATCAGCCTGTCTGAAGATAAAGAATATCTGACGAATACAGTTACCCAAACGGTTTTGAATGCCGGGGCAACGGTTGAATATACGAAAATCCAGGAAGAATCCGATTCCGCCTTCCATTTTCTGGTGAATCGTGCCTCATTGGCCGAAAACAGTAATTTAACAATCCACACACAGGATTTTGGCGGTCGACTGACGCGGTATAATTTAACTGTCGAATTGAACGGACCGAATGCCATGTGCCGGGTAAACGGTCTGTTCCTGGTGGATGGCGAGAGACAGGCAGATAACTACCTGCTGATGGAACACAAAGTTCCGGACTGCCGGAGTGAATCCCTGTTCAGAGGCGTACTGGATGACAAAAGCAAAGGTGTTTTTCGGGGAAGAATCAAAGTTCATCAGGATGCCCAGCATACCAATGCCCAATTAAACAACGCCAATATGCTGCTCTCCAATAATGCCGAGGTTGATACCATGCCCCAGTTGGAAATTTATGCGGATGATGTCAAGTGCAACCATGGCAGCAGTTCCGGTAAACTTGATGAAGACCAGTTATTTTACCTGACTTCGAGAGGTATGGACAGGGAAGCGGCCCACAATTTGCTGGTTTACGCCTTTGCCAACACTGTGATTGAGAAAATTGAATCGGAAGACGTTCAAAAACTGGTGGAGACTATTTTATTAAACAAGTTGGCATCGAATGGAGATTTGAAGGAGCTTCTGCAATGAATTTTCCTTATCAGGAACAAGAAACCGCACCATCGGTACAGAATGTTGTTCTGGATGCAATACAAAATGAGTTTCCCATTCTTGAGCAAAGTGTTAGAGGCAGGAAACTGGTGTATCTTGATAACGCCGCTACCAGCCAGAAACCCAAAGTTGTGATAGAGAGCATGCTGGCCTATTACAATGAGATCAATGCCAATGTTCACAGGGGTGTGCACCACTTGAGTGAAAAAGCCACTCTGGCTTATGAAGCATCACGAAAAAAGATGCAGCGATTTTTAAATGCAGTAAGCACCAAAGAAATTGTGTTTGTTCGGGGAGCTACAGAAGCAATTAACCTGGTGGCGCAATCATATGGCAGAAAATTCATTGGCAACGGCGATGAAATACTTATCACCGAAATGGAGCATCATTCGAACATTGTTCCCTGGCAATTGCTGGCTGAACAAACAGGCGCGGTTGTAAAGGCAGTCCATATCAATCAGGCGGGTGAATTGATTATGGACGAGCTGGAAGAAAAACTAACGGAAAAGACAAAGCTGGTTGCAATAAGCCATATCTCAAATGCTTTGGGAACTGTTAATCCGGTCAAGGAGATCATTGGCAAGGCTCACCAGGTGGGAGCCGTAGTTCTGGTGGATGGTGCACAGGCTGCACCCCACCGGAAAATTGATGTCAAAGAGCTGGACTGCGATTTTTACGTGCTGTCCGGTCACAAAATGTATGGTCCGACCGGGATTGGAATTTTATACGGGAAGCAACATCTGCTGGATGATATGCCACCCTACCAGGGCGGTGGAGAAATGATCAATACAGTCAGACTGACTGGTTCAACGTATGCCATGCCACCCTATCGCTTTGAAGCAGGTACGCCTAACATAGAAGGTGCCATAGGGCTTGGGGCAGCTGTGGATTTTTTAAACCGCATGGATCTGAACATTGTCAGCAATTTTGAGCAGGAACTATTGGACTATGGCACAAGGAGCTTGCAGGAAGTTGAAGGATTAAAACTGATCGGTACTGCCTCACAAAAAGCGGGGATTCTTTCCTTTGTTTTTGAAGATATCCATCCCCATGATATCGGAACGATTTTAGATCAGCAGGGAGTAGCCGTACGGACAGGCCATCATTGCGCCATGCCTGTTATGGAAAGATTTGATTTGCCTGCCACAACCAGAGCATCACTGGCGCTCTACAATACAAAAGATGATATCGATGAGCTGGTTGCAGGTTTACTAAAAGTAAGGGAGGTGTTTGCATGATGGATGACCTACGAAGCCTATATGAAGAAGTGATCCTGGATCACAACAGGAACCCAAGAAATTTCAATAAGATTCCCAGGGCATGTAGTCATAGTGCCGAAGGAAACAATCCGCTTTGTGGCGACCAGTTCAGCGTTTATCTGACTGTAACCGATGGCATAGTGGAAGATGTCGGATTTAAAGGAAGAGGCTGCGCTATTTCCAAAGCATCCGCTTCTCTGATGCTGGAAGCAATCAAGGGAAAATCGATTGAAGACGTAAAGGAATTGTTCGATAAAACCCATCAAATGCTCACAGATGATTCCGAGTTCGATGATGAGGATCTTGGAAAACTGGAAGCCTTATCAGGTGTTAAGGAATTTCCCATGCGGGTAAAATGCGCAACACTTTCCTGGCACATTATGAATGCTGCCATTCACGAATCGGAAAAGGTTGTTACCACGGAGTAGTTATGGACGAAACACTGTATGAAAAAATAATTGAAACCCTGCGTACCATTCATGATCCTGAAATCTCCGTGAATATATACGATTTGGGATTGATTTATGATGTTCAGCTGGATGGGGAAAACAATGTCTATATTATCATGACACTGACATCGCCGGCCTGTCCTGTAGGTACCATGCTGGTCAAACAGGTTAAAAGATGTGTCACAAAACTGGATGGGACCAAAGATGTGGATGTAAACCTGGTGTTTGAACCACCCTGGGATCCCAGTGTGATGTCTGAAGAAGCCAAATTGGAATTGGGAATGTTGTAAAAAAAAAGCCCCGTCAATGCGGGGCTTTTTTTTGACTGAATTTAGTCGTCGTGCTGATTCATGTAGTCATCGTACATGGTTTCCAGCTCGTTTTTATGCTTCAGCTCTTCCTGTGCCAGCACATTGAAAAACTCGGCATATTCGGGTTCTTCAGCAGACTCCGCTAACGAGGCGTACAGCTTACTTGCTTTCTCTTCCCTTTTCATGGCCAGTCGCATCAGGTCAACATAGTCCATATCCGGTCGATACTCCATCTCAACCAGAAAATCACTTCGTTTGATATCCTGAATTTTTTCAAACTTGTACTCTCTGATCCTGTCCTTATTGGTTTTCAGTTCTTTCAGGATTTGTTCGTGTTTTCTCTCCTCAGCTGCGTAATCGTTGAGAACTTGCTGAGCACCAACAAGTTTGATATTTTTGGCTGCAGCTTCGTAGAACTCTGCAGCTTCAATTTCTTTATCAATGGCGTATTGGATAATGTCGTCAATTGAACTAAATTCCATTTTCTTCCTCCCAAAGAGTGTGTTGTGTTAATGATGGTTCATCACTATGGATGAACAGGCTGTAATTGATGTAAACATCTAGGTGGATTCCCAGAATCCGTGAAGATTGCAGAAAGCTCTCGCCTTGATGTCCTGCTCTTCAATTAAAAAGGTTGCTTCAGCAACAGTGTCACCTTCCTTGAAGTCTTGTCTGTAGACTTTGTTGCCTGCCAGCACTTCAATAAACAAAATATAGTGATTAGGATCCATGGGGTGAGCAGCCTCACCAACCTTAATGGTAACCTTGTTACCGTCTCTTTCAATCACCGGAACATGTTTTTCAACAGTAGCATCCACAGTGTTGGCTTTGAGTTCAACCATAGGTTCGCCATCACATTGAAGCTCGTGATCGCCGTTCCAAAGTGATTCCACGACGACCTTATGCTTTTCTGAAAAATACACGGATGCTTTTTTAACCATACTTACCTCCCAACAGTTTTTTGACTTATGGATTCTTTTTAAAATAAAACAGCTTGCCACCTCACTGGTTTTTCAAGTACTGCCCTCAAAGCCGGCACTCTATCAAACTGTTAACAATGAATAAAATTAATAGTTTTTTCCTTTTTCAAATGCTGTGCCGTTGTGAAAAAATCAATTACCCTGAAACAGCTATCCGGAAATGGAAGTCTGGTTTAATCGCAGCAATAACAGGTTTTCGGATCAATCCGTTCAAACTCAACTTTTTGTCGGATTTGAAAAGTCGTGCTTGATATGACGACGATTTACCGGCTCAACAATGCCACAAAAACAGAACAGTGCTAATGTCCTATTGATCTGAATTATAGGATGATTTGATCCGAAGTGTACCATCGACACTTTTAATTGTAAAGCGTTTCACAAGATGTTAGGAACCAGATATGCAGGGATCTTATAAAGTGAGACAATGTCAAGGTCAGTTAAGTGTCTCAATACAGTGCTTTGATATAAGGTAATTTTCGACTGGACCTGGTTTTAACTAACATTGTTACATAAGTGCATCACAGGTTGGTCGGGACACTGATTTCTTCAAACTACAGCACAAACCTCTTAAAGGTGGCTGCTTGCAATCTTTAACATTTGTGACTCCAGGAGTAAATCCATGGTAACAATCAATAAGGTTTATACAAGAACCGGTGATAAAGGTAACACAAGTCTGGTTGGAGGTCGTCGTCTGGCCAAAGACCATGTTAGAATTGAATCTTATGGGACTGTGGATGAGTTGAATACGGTGATTGGCGTTGTTCGTAGCCTTGTATTGGAGCAAGAGCCGGCAGAACACTGGAACAAACTGTCAGAAATCCTGCTCGTCATTCAACAGAAGTTGTTTGATATTGGTTCGGAGCTCGCAACTCACAGCGATGACAGCTATGAAGGTCAAATTACTGCGGAAGAATCGGATATTCAATGGTTGGAAGGGCTGATAGACGCCTTAAACGAAAAAATTGAACCATTAAAAAGTTTTGTACTTCCCGGTGGTAACCTCATCAATGCGCACCTTCATCAGGCACGCACTGTTTGTCGCAGGGCAGAACGACTTGTGATTCGATTTGCCAGGGATGAAATGACCAATCCCAACGTCAGACGGTTTTTAAACCGTTTATCCGACCTGTTTTTTGTTTTGGCCCGCTGGGTTTCTCACCAAACGGAAATTCCGGAAACCCTATGGAAACCAAACAGTAAACTCCCCACCTGGAAAGACTAAGCGTATTATTGTCTCAACCTAAATCGAGACAATTGTTGTCTCCGTGACAGGTCTGATTTCGATGAAACGCGAGGGTTTCTCCACGTGGTCGCTGAAAGAATGCAGGATGGGCCGGCGCAGCCTGCCCATCTGTAGGTCCCGTTGCTGGGCAACGAGTTGCCCATCCTACACCAGGCACCAGTTGTCCAGTCAGGTGAAGCGATACCGGTGTCATCCTGAACGAAAGTGAAGGATCTGTCAGGGCCCTTGAGAAGTCTTTCATTCTCGCAATAAGTTGCCCATCAATATGTCTATTATCAGCCCCTTGGTACATTTCTCGCAGTTTAAACTCTACTCTCAGTTAAAAATAAACGG
>JAKSDL010000781.1 GCA_022360105.1 Pseudomonadota bacterium | reverse complement strand
CGGTCGGGTTAACAGGTCAGTTGGCTTTCATTCCGACTTGTATTCACTGGGAGCAACATTTTATGAAATGTTGGCCGGCCGGCCACCTTTTATAGCTGATGATCCGATAAGCCTGGTGCACGCTCATATTGCAAAAACCCCTGATCCCATTCAAGCAGAGTTCGAGGTTCCTGAAATTGTTTCGGAAATTGTTCTGAAACTTTTATCTAAAATGGCTGAAGATCGTTACCAGGAGGCGGTTGGCTTAAAACACGACTTGGAAAAGTGCCAAATTATATTAAAAGATGAAAAAGAGCTGGTAGGTTTTGAGTTGGGTGAAAAAGACCTCCCAAGGCATTTCAGGATTCCTGAAAAGATTTATGGCAGAGAAAAAGAGCTTTCCTGCTTGATCGATTCTTTTCTGGAAACAGTGCAGGGGGACACACGCGTGATTTTTCTCACCGGAAGGGAAGGGATTGGAAAAGCCAAGCTGGCCGATGAGATGAAACGTTTAACCATGGAACAAAATGGCTATTTTGTTTCCGGCAGGTCGGAACAGTCCGCGAATCCTGCTCCCTACAAAGTTCTCACCCGGGTTTTTGAGGACCTGATTCAACTGTTGTTGGCAGATTCACCACAAAAACTTGAGAGTCTGAAAAAAGTCCTAATAACCAGGTTAGGCAGCCAATTTTCTGACATCACAGGAATTATCCCCAGTATGGAACTGGTTTTGGGAAAAGCCACCGAACCTGTTCAACCCGAATCCCAGCGGAGTTCTCACAGGTTTGTTCCCGGTATGATTGCATTTCTGCAATCTGTTGCCTCGCCAGACACCCCGCTGGTTATTTACCTGGAAGATATTCAATGGATGTCCGAATCATCCAAAAAGCTTTTTGTGGAATTGCTCAAAGAACCAGGCTTATCCAATATTCTGTTCATTGGCTCATACAGGTCCACGGTTCCTGAAGCGACCGGGATTACCAGACTTATTGAGGAAGTCCGGCAAAGCCTCAATGATAGAATAACCGAACTGGAAATAGAGCCCTTGCAGCTTTCGGACATCAATCGTCTCTTATCTGATATGCTTCATGTCGAAATGGCCGAAACCAAAGAACTGGCACAGCTGGTCAAGCAAAAAACCAACGGTATTCCTTTCTTTATGATCGACTATCTAAAACGGTTGGCGCATAAGGAATTGATCTATTTTGATAAGGAAAGACTAAAATGGAAATGGAAGATTAGTGACGCCAGAAGGCAGAAAGCTTCCATTAATGTAGTTGAATCCATGCTTGAGCAGTTTTCCGACCTTCCGGTATCGACCAGAGATTATTTAAGTGCTGCATCCTGTATGGGAAATTTTTTTGAAACGGACCTGCTTTCCAAAGTGCTTGGTATTGAACCATCCGATCTGACCCCATTGATCAGAAAAGCGGCTGATTTAGGCTTGGTCAATCAGCTAGGAGAAACCTTTGATAAAGACAATACCAATACCCTGTACCGATTCTCTCATCCTGATATCAGACAAGGCATCTACGAACAGATAGCTAGCGAAAAACAAGTTGATTTCCACCTTAAAACAGGCAGATTGCTTTTGGAGGGTCTGCCGGAAGAGCAGCAGGAAGAAAAGCTGTTCGACATAGTCAATCATTTTAACCTGGCCGGCGAATTAATTAAAGAACCGGTTGAATTAGTGAGATTATCGAATTTAAACCTTCGAGCTTGCCAAAAAGCTCGTTCCTCTGCTGCCTTTGAATTCGCCTCGAAATTCGCAGACAAGGGCCTTTCTTTCCTGCCTGCCGATCATTGGAAGTACCATTATAAGTTATCCCTGCAACTATTCCGTGAAAAAGCGATTTCGGAATATGCTGCACAAAGGGATAAGTCGGCCTCCGCCATGTTTGAGGGCATTCTCGAAAACGCCCAATCGAAACTGGACAAGTTCGATGTTTACATGGATTGGATAAAGCAGTTGAAGTCCAGAAGCGATTATGCAACTGCTTCCCAAAGAGTGTTGGAATGTCTTCGCACTATAGGTGTTGAAATTCCAGATTCCAAAACAGGCATGCAAGCTGCCCTGAAGGAGGAACAAAAGAAGATAAAAACGCTCCTGGAGGAAGTGCCCCTATCGGAACAGTTGAATCAACCGGCTATGACTGATCCCTGCCAGTTAGCTATTGTGAAAATTCTTGTTGAAGTTGGTATAGAATCACTTTTTATCAACGGAGATTTTTTCATGACTGCACTGCTGGGGGCAAAAGGCATTAACCTGGTCCTGGAGAACGGACACAGCATTTACTCCTCCTATCTCCTTGCTTTTTTGGCAAACTCGATGGCATTTCGCAAACAGTATGCAATTGCGGAAGAAGCAGGGCAACTGGCACTAAACATTTCTCGTAATTATCCAAATCCATACGTCGATCGCAGAATGTATCTTGAGTATTCGGCTTTTGTCCAACCATTTAACAGGCATTTAAAACTCAACAAGGAACAACTTCAGACCCATTTCAAATCCGGTCTTGAGGAGGGAGATTTTGACAGCGCCAGTAATATTTTGTGGCACGAAATGCTAAACGATTTCATTATGGGGGAAAATGTTCAACAGATATATGGGGCAAACAAACAGCATTTGGACTACATTGGCCGATATAAACACCTTTCCAAACCGTTGCTGGGATTGTTTGAAGTGCATATCAAGTATTATGTTGAAACGGCTGAGAACAGGAATGCCGATCAAGGTGATTATTTCAGTTCAAAGCGTTTTAAATTGATCAGCAACAGTCCTTCCGGCGTCACTGTATACTATCTTTTGACATTGATGCAGCTGTACCTTACCGACCAACATGAACAGATGGCCATTTATGCTAAAAAAACCATCGCTGACAAAGCCATCTTTGCCACCACCTGGGTTTACACCCACTATTCCCTGTTTTATTTTGGCATCGCATTGTTGAGAGATTACCGAACCGGAGCCTATACAAAACCGGAAGAATACGATTTTTATGATGTCATTGAGGTGATTCGCTCCGAATACAAAATATATTCAGGGGCATGCAGGGTCAATTTTGAAGCAGCTTACCTGATCATTGAAGCTGAGCATGCCAGAAACTGTGGAAATGATATATCCGCTATGAAGCTCTACAGTCAGGCCATTGAATCAGCTTATAATGCCGGTTTTACCAGTTTTGAGGCGATTGCAAACGAACTGGCTGCCGAATTTTATCGGACGCTTGATATTAAGGAAGTCTGCGCAGTTCACATTGGAAAAGCCATTCAACTCTATAAACTGTGGGGTATGACTGAAAAAGTGGAATATCTGACCAAAGAGTTTGCCGACTTTCTGGTCCTCTGGAAACGGTCCCTGTCCTCACGTCAGGACTCGGTAGTTTCTCCCCACAGCAGTCAGACTCATGAATCACTGACAGAGCAGATTGATCTCAAGTCGATCATACAAGCCTCCCGGGTACTTTCCGGCGAAATGGTGCTGGATCGGCTGATTGAAAATCTATTGAAGATTATGATTGAGAATTCCGGAGCCCAAAAAGGCGTTTTGATCATGCCCAGGGGTGATGAACTGGTTATCGAGGCGGAAGGTTTAATGGAACTGGATAAGGTCCGCTACTTTCCTTCAACACCTTTGCTGGAATCAAAAATAGTCCCCCACTCGGTTATCGGGTATGTTCACAGAACATCTGCCACACTGGTATTGGATGATGTCTCCAAGGAGCATCACTATCAAAAAGATAGTTACATTCAAAATCGGCAACCTAAGTCGATTTTGTGTATGCCGGTCATCCATTCTCAAAAACTGTTGGCCATTCTCTATTTCGAAAACTATCTCAGTACCGGAATCTTTTCACCTGAAAGAATCAAAACTCTCGAAATACTGGCCTCGCAAGCTGCCATTTCAGTGGAAAACGCTTCGATATACAATGATCTTCTGAAAGAGGTCTCCGAAAGGAGACAAGCCGAGGAAAGCCTGAGAAGCAGTGAGAAAAAATATCGTTTGGTTACGGAAAACACGAACATTGTTATCTGGACCATGAATCTCCGCGGGAAATTCACCTTCATCAGTCCTTCCATCACCAGGCTGGTTGGCTATACTCCTGAAGAATTCGTTAAATTGAAATCAGCAGACTACCTTACTCCCGAATCAGAAAAGATGGCAACTGAAGCCTTTTATGAAAGTGCTCACAACCTAAAAAGCGGAACTGAGCAAAGGCTAAGTCTGCAATTGGAATGTATTCGCAAAGATGGAACCCGATTCTGGGGAGAGTTGCAAATGAAAAGTTCTGTATTTGGTGAAGAGCCGGAGCCCAGTTATATAGGTGTATTACGCGATATCACCACACGCAAGAAGGCCGAAGATGAACTGGCAAATTACAGAGAACACCTGGAAGAGCTGGTGGATGAGCGGTCCAAGCAATTGAAAAAGGCACAAAAGGAATTACTGGAAAAGGCTCATCGGGCCGGAATGGCTGATATTGCGGCTGATATCCTTCACAACATCGGAAACATCCTCAACAGTGCCCATGTTTCCATACAATCCCTGGAAAAGATGTCCTCTTCTTCAGGATTATCGGATCTTCAGAGGGCCAATCAATTGTTAGACGAAAACATGGATTCTCTGGAATCTTTTATTTTGGATGATCCCAAAGGAGTTTTGCTGCTTAAGTATTATGCCATGGTAGAAAAGGAGCTGAGTGAAGAATTCACGGGCTACTATGCAGATGTAAAGAGGCTGGGGGAAAAGTTGGAAATGATCTCCACAGCCATCAACACCCAGAAGAATTACATAGGAATTGACTCGCAAAATGAAATGCTTGAACTTTCGCAGGTTGTAGAAGATATTCTCACCATACAAGCCGGATTAATTGAAAGAAACGGTGTCCGGATAGTCAATCAGTTAAAACCCATGCAAAGTATTCCCATTCAAAAAGTCAAACTCATGCACATTTTAATCAGCATCATTAATAACTCTGTGGATGCGATGATCGATCTGTCTCCGGAAAACAGACAAATTTTGGTGCAGGGAGAAGAAAGCGATGAATCGGTTATTCTTAGAATTTCTGACAAAGGAAGGGGAATTAAGCAGGAAAACCTCACCAAAATCTTCACCCAGGGTTACACCACAAAAAGGGATAGCCAGGGGTTCGCACTCCACACCTGTGCTAACTATATGGCTGATATGAGAGGCTCAATCAATGCAGAGAGCAAAGGTATTGGCCAGGGAGCCACCTTTATCCTGACCTTCAAAAAACAGACTGATTCTGCTCCGATATAACTTTCCCATTTCATCCCCAAGCAAACATAATCTCACTTGGTTAAGAGCATAATGAAAAGCTTACCTGGCTTTCCATTCAGCAAAAACTTAAATATTTCTAAGGGGAGATAATCGACTGCCGTTGCGAGTCGCAATGATATCCAGTCGAAGTGGCAATTGTTCCTTGAGTTCAGCTACATGGGAGATCACACCGATCATCCTTCCTGTTGACTGCAGGTCAACCAGTGTGCGAATTGCCAGATCGAGAGATTCCTGGTCCAGGCTGCCAAATCCTTCATCAATAAACAGCGTATCTAACCTGATTCCACCAGCATAGCTTTGCACAACATCGGAAAGCCCAAGGGCCATTGAAAGGGCTGCCATAAAGCTTTCACCTCCGGAGAGTGTGGCAACGGGTCGAACTTTGCCCGAATAAGCGTCTTCAACGGCCAGATCCAAACCGGAAACCTTGCGCCGGTCGATGCCTTCGTCTACGCGCAATAGTTGATACCGTCCCTTGCTCATGGCTTTCAAACGGTGACTTGCTTCGATCAGCACATCGTCCAGCAATACACTGAGAACAAATCGTTGAAGGCTGATCTTTTTACCTGTCTGACCATTCGCAACATCACTTAACGTCCCAATTAAAGCATATTTGGATTCAAGAACCTTTTTGTCGAGCGCTGCTTTTTCCAGCCTTTCATTAGAGGCATTCAGTTGCGCATGGCGTTTGTCCAGGTCCTGCCAGATTTTTTCAACCTCGGTTTTCTCTGCTGCCAGCTTTTCCAGATTCTCTTCCAGTTGTTTCAAATCGGGTTTTTGTTGTCCCTCCAGTTCCTTTTTTTGATGGGCCAAAGCACCATTGGTGGAGGTGACCTGGGATTGATAGTGCTCCAACTCTTGTTTTATGTTTTTCATGACGGCTTCATCCAACAGGACCTTTTCAAACACCTCTTCATCAGGAAAATTGCTTTTTTCCAAAGTCCGGCACCAGTTGGCTTCTGCCTGTTTTAACGCTTCGGAAGCTTTTTTATAAATGTCATTCGCCGAGTTCAGCGAAGCAATGGCTGATTGTAACTCACCATGTTTTTCCTGATGGTTTTTTCGGATTCTATCAATTGCTTGCTCTTGTTTCTTAATCTCCTTTTTTTTTGTTGATAATGATTTCCGCAAAGCATCGGACTGTCTGAATTCCTCCGGTAACTCCTTCATTGCTGCATCCACTCGGGCTTTGATCCCGGCTAATTCCTCTTTGTTATCAGAATGCTCCTTTTTAATATCTTCCGTTTCTTTGCTGAGTTTCTGCTCCTCCTTTTTTTGTTCAACCAGTTTGGATTCGAGCTCAGCTGCCTGCTTTTGCTGTTGTGTTAATGAGTGGACGGTCTCACTGAGCTCTTTTTGCTGTTTTTTAAGATCTTTAAGATCCATTTTGGCATAAGGTCCCAGTTTTTCTTCTGATGCCAGAACATCGCCTTGCAGGCTTTTTTCCTCCCCCAGCACCTGTTTGTAATCTTCTCGTGCTTTGATCAGTCTTTCAGTAACAGCTTGCTTGCTTTTCCTGGCCGATTCCAGCTCTTGTTGGGATGGTACATTATCTTCATTTTCAGCAGGTTTTGGATGATCTGTGCTTCCGCAAACAGGGCAGGGTTGGTCCACTTCCAACTGGCCGGCCAGAATCGCTGCCTGTCCTTGGTGCCATTTCAATTCCAACGTTTTGAGTTCATTTTCTTTCTTTTTATCTGTTTCAGCCAGTTGCTTGCCGTGCCGTTCTGCATTTAACAGATTTGCACGCAGATCTGTTAAGTTTGATCGTTTTGATTCCAGCTCAAGCCTGGCAGTTACCTTACCTTCCAGCTCCTGCAAGGCAAGCTGCTGTTGGGAAAAAGAAGATAAGGATTGTTGCATCTGCCGTAACACCGATTCAGTTTGCACCCTGAGCTTTGTTGTCTTATTCAATGCTTGCGCTGCCGATGCAACTTTGCCCGCCAGATCATTTTCAGTCTGTAAAGCTTTTTCCAGACTCTTCTGAACGTTGGATAGGTTCGCCGCGCGATCTTCATAACCGGATAACTTGTTTAATTCCTGTTTGAGTATATCCAGCCCACCCTGCAGGGTATCCAGGTTTTTTAATTCTTGCTCGGCCTTAATCAGCTCAGCGCGTGCCTTTCCTTCAATTGACTTTGAGATTTCCCGGTTTTTAGCCGCTGATGAGTTTTCCGCTTGGCAGCGAGACAGTTCCTGCCGAACAGGCTTGATAATATTAGCTTTCTCAGATTGCTGCAATTCATTGGATTTTTTTTCGATCCCTGGTTTTTGTTTTGTTAACTCTTCCAGTTTTTTGTTCGTTTCATCCAGTTGATCGAATTGCTCCACCAGGTTTTTAGCCGATTGCAAGTTTTTGCTGGCATCCAGGAAAGCTTGATCCTTGATTTTTTTGTTTTTTACTGCCTGCTGATATGTCGGAACTATTACCTTTAATTCCTCTTCCAGATCTGCTTTACTTTCCAACCCGACAGCTTCCAAATGGACTCGTATGGTTTTATTAAACTCTTCAACCTCAGCTTTGATTCCTGCCGAACGCTCCTTGAGGATTTCTTCCAGCCGCTTGTAAATCCGGGTCTGAAACAAGTTGCTGAATATCTGCTCCCGCTCTCCGGAATTGGCTATAAGCAATTGTCTGAATTTACCCTGGGGCAACACCATAACCTGCCTGAACTGATCTGCATTCAGGCCGGTCAGTTTTTCGATTTCTGCCGTGGCCTCTTTGACCTTGCTGGCAACAATCAGCTTCTGCTCACCGGATACCAGAATCTCAATCAATTCAGCCCTGGCCTTTTCCTCGGTGAAGCCTTCACCCCGGCTTTTGGGTCGTTGTTGTTCCGGAACTCTTTTAATTTTAAACGTTTTACCACCAAGCTCAAATTCGAGGACTACTTCTGTCAACACATCCGGCTCAGCCAGATCACACCTCATCTGGTTGCCTTCACGTTCGTCTCCGGTGCTCTTGCCGTATAGGGCAAAGCAGATTGCATCCAGGATTGTTGTTTTACCCGAGCCTGTCGGACCGTTGATCAGGAAGAGGGGATTTTCACCTAATTCCTTGAATCGGATCTCCTCGGTCGAAGGATAAGGTCCAAACGCCGTCATTTTTATTTTGACAGGACGCATGATTAGGGCTCCTCCTTTTGATGAATCTCTTCCAGCGCTTTTTCAATTACCGATAATTGATCACTGCTCAAATCCTCGCCGCTGACCTGCTGAAAGAAATCCTTGAACATACTTAACTCACCTTTTTGCAAAAGCTCGCGCCGGGTTTTGTATGCCTCACCTCTTCCCATCAAACCGGGCCTTTCCAGGTGTAAGACATTTGGATACACTTCCCGTAACTTTTGCATGATATCCAGGATTGCATGAGTATCCGTCAATCGGACCAGAAGATAGTCCTCCTTGCCGGTGTCAGATGTTCCCTGGCGCAATATTTCTTCCAATGTGCCTTCCAGGACCCTGAGATCTTTTTTGGGTTTAAGCGGAATTTGCTCAATAGTACATGTGCCTTCATTATCGATCTCTACAATAGTAACAGCCTTTTTCTGGTTCTCCTCGGAGAAGGAATATTTCAGAATAGAACCTGAATAGCGAATAGATTCCTCATCTTTTTTTTGTGGACCGTGTAAGTGCCCCAGGGCTGCGTAGTTGAAAATCCTGAAATGGTCAGCGGAAACCTTGTCCAATCCTCCCAGTGATAAAGGACGTTCCGATTCCGAAGGATCCCCGCCATCCAGAAACAGGTGTCCCAATGCTACATTGCGATCATGGGCTGAGATTTGGTCCTTGAGCCCGTCAATTAAAAACGCAATTGCCTCATCGTGAGTTGTGGTTTCCGACTGGTATGCATGTCGGACAACTGCCGGATCGACATAGGGAATAGCATGAAAAGCAACAGGACCATGTTGATCTTCCAGTATTATGGGCTTTGAGGCCAGGGGAAGAGAGCTGATAATATGCAATCCGGAATCAGACATCTGGCGGGAACCAAACGCAAGCCTTTCCGCTCCATCGTGATTACCGGAAATGACGATTAGAGGTATATTTAAGTCCCGGCAAATCCTGTTAAAAACATCATCTAAAAGTGCCACCGCACTGGCCGGGGGCACCGATCTGTCATACACATCCCCAGCCAGTAGCATCACATCGATCTTTTGGTCAGCAGCAATAGACACAATTTGATCCAAGATAAATGCCTGGTCTTCCAACAAGGATACGTTGTGAAATTGCCGGCCTATATGCCAGTCGGAGGTGTGAAGCAAGCGCATGATAAAATGAAACCAGGTGTTCTGTTCGGATATTTCTGAATTTAGAAGTGTTTCGATTCAGATGGCAATATAAATCATCCGGACAAGGATCGCAAGCAGGGAGGGATTATCGGGAGGGTAAGGTTTCGCCCAAGGTCTATCCGGAAAGAGCTTGAAGATAGGTGTTTAAAAATGATCACTTTCAATACTTTAAACGTGCGTAATAGGTTTTCCTGGAAGCTTCAATGGCTTGTTTTAAAGTAAAAATGTTTTTTGTTTCCAACAAGGGAATCATTTTTAAAAACAATTCCCCAGTGGTTAAGGCGTCACCCAAGGCTGTGTGCCTGCCGATCACACGTATTCCCAGACGCTTGGCAATGGCTTCCAGATGATGTTTCTTTTGGGCCGGATTGATAACAGCGGAAAGCAGCAAGGTATCCAATACCGGATTGGTAAATGAAATGCCCGTTGATCTTTCCTTCATTTGCAACATTTTCATGTCAAATGCCGCATTATGCCCGATCAAGACAGTATCTCTGGCAAAGTTATAAAAATTGGGCAGGATGACTTTGATATCGGGCTGACCTTTCAGCATATCCGCTTTGATGCCATGGTATTTGATGGACTCTTTGGGGATGGATCTATGTGGATCAATCAACCTGTCAAACGATTCTTCCCTCAGCAGGCGGCCGTTTACAATCCTGAGGGCTCCTATGGAAATAATCTCGTCTTCTTTGGGATTTAGACCGGTGGTTTCAGTATCAAATACAGTATAGGTGAGTTCGCTCAGCAGGCGGTCTTCCTCAAAATCAAGAATCTCAACCTGGTTAAAGATATCAAAATCATAAAACTCGGTTCGACTCTTAACAGAAATAGCCGTGTGGGGTCGATCGTTCGTAACAAGCTTTGATGTGACTTTGGGAAACATCATACGAAGACATGGATACCCATCCGAGGTAACTTGGGGCCAAATTTCCGTATTATGTTGTCTCATGGTTTCTTTCAAAGTCAGGGGTATTGATGCTTCGCCAATTTCCATTCTCTGAAATACCCATTGATTCAAATCCTGTGGTGAAATAGAGGCCCCCTGCCAGGCAAGATCAAACATCACCGATTTCCCGGACTGTTTAAATCTGCACTGAATCCATTCCGGTTCATTTTTTAAGACAAGTTTATGAAGTTGGAAAAGAACGGCATGCACAATAGAAAAACTGTCGACATGAATCCATAGATTCTCATCGCCGGATTGGACCTCAATGGAGAGAGCCAAATCTGACTGTGCCTTCTTTCTGATGATTTCCAACAGCTCATCACACTGAAAATCTTCCATGGGCCATTCCGATTTAGAGCCCAGGATGCTTTCAACTTCAGGGCAATCGATAACGCTGGATAGATTGTGGGTTTCATCCAATATAATTCGCCTGAGTTTGGTCAATTCATCCGCTCCCATGTCGGGAAAGTCGATGATCGTTTCCATGGCTGCCCTGATGCCACTCATGGCAGAACGAATTGAGGTAATCAGTGAATCCAGGTATACCTCACGTTGATCCTCAACGACCATTCTCTGGGTGATATCTTTGACGATCAGCACAAAACCGAAGATTTCAATGTCATCGGCAATAATCGGGATTGCGTGAATATCGAGCATTCCACCACCATTTGTCGTATGGGCAAAATGATATCCCGATTGATCCTCCTCTTTTTCCAATCGGTTGGTCAGCTCATCAAAAACATGAACCACCTGTTTTTTATTCAAAATACCCAGAATTGATCGACCCAATCCGAGCGAGTCGGAAGGTATCCGGTTTCCCTGTTGATCGTCCGATTGATCAGCTAGTAATGACCTTGCCTTCTGGTTGTACAAGAGAATCTGCCAGTTTATGTTGCAGATTATGATTCCTTCAGGAAACCCGGAAATGACTGCTGCCAGACGGTTTTTCTCCTCTTCGGATTCGCGTTTGGCCTGTTGTATTGTTTTCTCTATCTCTTGTTCGGACAATTCAATACGATCTGCCATTTTATTGATCATATCGACCAGGGATTCAAGTTCAGTGCTGCCTTCCAGGGAGATGCGATGAGACGAATTAACCGAAGTGACTATGGACAACTCCTCCACAGTTCTTTTCAGCGGCAGGACATAGGTGTTTAGAAATTGATCAAACGCCAGACCAAAGGCAAAAACAATTAAAACAAAGGCAATAAAAATGGGTCCGATGTTGTCCTTGAAAATTTTTCCCAGCACCGTCTGCTCTTCCGGAGACAGGTTGAGCCAGAATTGGTAATAGATAACAGCCGCAATGATGCTGAGGATAACAAAGGATATCAGTGCAAATAGCTGGTATTTGTTCTTGAGCAGCATATCTACTGACTTAATTGATCATTTCGTTGATTTTTTTGACTAGTTCTTTAGTGGAAAACGGTTTGATGATGTAGGCATCAGCCCCCATTGCCATTCCTTTCTCAATGTCCGAATCGCGGCTTTTTGCCGTGAGCAGAATAATTTTCATGTCCTGCATATCATATGCTGTGCGAAGAGTATGGCAGATCTCAAACCCGGTGATATCAGGTAGCATGATATCGAGCAAAACCAGATCCGGTCTGCTTTTAACCACAGATTCAAGAACCTCCTTACCATTGCGAGCGATCATTACTTCATAACCGCTCTGCTTCATCAGAAACTCCAGGGGCACCACTATGTTGGGTTCATCATCAACTATCAGTATCTTTTTCGGCATTTGAACCTCTTGGTAATGATTTACATTCCTTTGCGCAAAGTGCACCTGGTTCAAATGAACCAGCCGGAATGGATTTACATGATGACATACTCAAATCGTTCAATCTCGACTCCCTTTTGATGTTTTGGAAGGGTGAAAGTAAATGTTGACCCTTTTTTAGGTTTACTCTCCACCCAGATTTTGCCCCGGTGAGATTCAACTATCAGTTTACATATGGGAAGGCCCAGGCCACTTCCCGAATTGTTAGAATCAATCTGGCCTTTTAATTGGGTAAACCTCTCAAATACCAAACCCTTATCTTTCGATTTAATCCCGATCCCATTGTCCTTGACCTCTACTTTCAAGTAATCTTTTTCTTCCGTCAAGGAGATTTGAATATGCCCATTCTCGTTGTCACAAAATTTTACCGCGTTTGAAACCAGGTTGATTATCACCTGGATTATCCGGTCCCGATCCAACATCACCAGGGGAACTTCCTCCGGAGAGTGAACATCCAGGGCGATCTCTTTTCCTTCAATCAGCTGTCTGGTGGCATCTATGGCATCACCTATGATTTTTTTAATATTGGATAACTGCAGGTGCAGCACGGTTTTCTGGGAATCAAATTTCTGAATATCCAGCACCTGGTTGATCAGACGAGACAATCTCCGGGTTTCCTTGATAATAATGGCCGTAAACTCCGACTGCCTTTCTTCCTCAAGTCCAGGGGTTTGATTCAAAATCTCAGCAAGAGCACGAATCGAAGTTAGTGGTGTGCGTAACTCATGGGTCACCGTAGAAATAAAATCATTCTTCAGCTTATCCAACTCCTTTAATTTCTCATTGGCTGATTTTAGTTCGGTAGTGGCTTTCTCCAGTTCAGACGACTTGGTTTCCAGTTCTTTACTATAGGCTATTGCCTGCTGGGTTTCGTCGAGCATTTTGATAATTTCATTGCTACTGAGTGGCTCCTTTTTAGCGATTGAATCCATCATCACCCTTGCGGTAGCCGATCCGATAGCGCCTGCCAGAAGTTTCTCAGCATAATTGACCAGATCGGTTTCTGCCTCAAGCAAATCTTCCCAATCGATGTTTCGGTTATTTGCATAGGTTGTCAAAGCCCTGTCTGTCGCTTCTTCACCGATAAACCTGGCCAGCAGCGAACGCAGATCAAGGACACTGGCACCGGCAGTCTTCACAAAATGGGCATCGCGGGAATGATCGAATGCATCAACAAACAGGGTTGCCTGGCTGTATTCAAGAGGTGATGGTTTGCTGAACAAGGATATTCCCACATAAAAAGCAAAGTTAAACAGCAGGCTCCAAAACGCAGCATGGGAGATACTTTTAAATTCGGAAAATCCAAACAGTTGATGTGGATTCAACCAGGACAGTCCGAATGGACCTTCTGTCATGATGCTCAACGGGACCAAACCTGCCTGGGCCAGCGAAGGCAGAACCAGTGTGTAGGCCCAAACCAGAAACCCGACAGTTAAGCCGCCGAGCGCACCAATTCTGGTACCTCTTTTCCAAAAAATTCCCCCCAACATAGCCGGACCAAATTGAGCCACAGCAGTAAAAGAGGTCATTCCGATCGAAACCAAGGGAGCATTTTTGGAAATGAAATGCACGTAGGTATATCCCAACATCAGGACAAAGACAATGCTGGTCCTGCGAATCATCAAGATATGACGACTCAGATCCTTTCTGACCGAAAGATCCCAAAAAGGAGAACGGAACAGAATGGGCATCACCAGTTCGTTGCAAATCATCGTTGAAAGGGCAATAGAAGAGACAATCACCATGCTGGTGGCAGCTGACAAGCCCCCGATAAAGACAATCATGGCAATCAGCTTATGTCCCTCCGACAAAGGAAGTATCAATCCGAAATACTCCGACTCCATCTCTCTTCCCGGGAGACTCAGCAATCCCCCAAAGGCAATTGGAAGGACGAATATGTTTATAATCAGCAAATACAAGGGAAAGAGCCAGGTTGCCTTGTTTACATGCTCTTCATTAACATTTTCTACCGTCGACACTTGAAATTGCCTGGGTAAAAACATTATTGCCATCATCGAAATCACGGTCAGCCAGAGCCATTCTGCAAATGCCCCTTGCGCTTCCGGCATAACAAATAAATGACCGTAACTGGATTCAGCCTGGTTGAAAATATCACCAAATCCATTAAACATACCATAGGTGACAAAGACTCCCAGAATCAGAAACGCCAGCAGCTTGACAATGGACTCGAAAGCTATGGCCGCCACCACTCCTTCGTGTCGTTCTGTTGCATCCAGGTGCCTGGTTCCAAAAAGCAGGGCAAATGCGATTAAAACCAGGGTCACATAAAAGGCCGTGTCCCGTGGTACAAAAACATTGCCGGATAGTGCCGGGAAGTCTATGTCGGGGTATTTGCTTACCACCAGGAAGCTTTCCGAAATGGCTTTTAGCTGCAGAGAGATATAAGGAACAATCCCGGCCACAGCTATGGTAGCGACCAGCCCCCCGAGCAGATTGCTCTTTCCGTAACGGGAGGAAATAAAATCAGCGATGGAGGTCAGTCGGTGAGTCTTGCTGATGCGAATCATTTTGCGGAGAATGATCCACCAGATACAAGCCATTAAGGTAGGCCCCAAATATATCGGCAGGTATCCGATACCGTCCCGAACGACAAACCCGATGTTGCCGTAGAATGTCCAAGCGGTGCAATAAACTGCCAGGGATAGTGAATAAACGTAGGGATTGCTGATTATACTTTTACCTGCATCCGCGCGTTTATCGCCATAATAAGCAATGGCGAACAACAGGCTGAGGTAACAAAACGCAGATAATAAAATGATCCAGCTTTCCAAATCGGCTTTACTTATGAAGGTTAGAGGTTTAACTAAAGAGAAACCGGCACATTATTCGTTGTGAACATCGCTGTCTTCCTTTCGTTTTTGTCGCAGTTCCATCAACACTATCATCAGGCCGATGAACACAGCCCAGACAAAAAAAAGATAGAGGTATAAAATCGGAATGCCGGCAATGGTTTTACTCAAATTCACCAGTGACAGGATCGGGTATTGCAGACCGGCCAGTCCGACAATAAATAAAAAGGTCAGTCGTTCAGCAAGATACGTGCGTGAAAGCATTGAGAGCCCTGGTTGATAAATTGGTTACGTGATTCGGGATTAAACAGTTTTTTATTCGGAAATTCATTGACCAAAGGCCGGGATTGCTGAAATCAGACCATATCCCAACCATAAAATCAACCGTATTTTAAAGTGCGTTACTCGTTCGTTTATTCCAATAGATACACCAAAATCAAGCAATATTTAAGTGTCGTCCCTACGGGACTTAAATGGTTAATGGAATGAATCACCAGCGGTTGACACCGCTGGCTACTTCTGTGCCATCCCTTCGGGATTTAACCCATAGCCAATAATACTTCATAATTATCAATCACTTACTAACTCTAACGTTAGACATAAATACCAATTCCAAACATAGCTTCAATCCAATGGCTTTGATTGATGACAAGCTCCATAGGAGCGACATATAGTAGCCAGTGGTGTAACCACTGGAACAATGCATCACGCGGTTATAAAGTCCTGTAGGGACGACACCATGGTATTATCAACCCCTTCAGATTGACAAGCTATTCGAATTTTCCGGTGAACCTTTTTTCCAACTTGGATATCGACAATTATTGTGGCTTGCTTTAAGTTAGCGGGAAAAGATGGCCGGATATGCCGGTCTATCCGCCAAAGATAAATGCTTTAATCGTTTGCCAGAGGAGAATGATGAAATTGGAACCCAAGGAAATCACCTGCCATCATTGCGGAGACTCTACCATGATAGAAAGAAATAGAGACTGGTGCGAAAAATGTGGTCGCAGGATATTTTATGACCCCAAAGACCTGAAGCGCCACCAGTGGATGACCTATTATATGTATGCCGTGATTATTGGTGTTCTCGGGACAGGGTTTATACTCATCAGACGATTCTGGGATGCCTTTCAATAAGCATCGATCTTATTACTCTTCAGATCCACAGCTATTTCTTCTTTCTTTTCTTTGCACCGGGCTTTTGTAACGAGTTTCTCCGTTTTGTACGTTCCTGCACCATTTTCTTGTAAGCTTTTGCATCTTTTTCAGCTTTCGCCTGCGCTTCGTCTGCTCGTTCTTTAAAATACTTAATGGTTTCCTTTTTCATCAAATAGTAGATCGCTGTCGCGAACAACAATATGTTTATGATTAACATACCAACTATGTTGAATTGTTTGGCCGCATAGAAGAAAATCACGAAATAAACATACCAGACAATCGCCCACCCGGTGAAAAACACACAGATAAAACGTCCCCACTTTTTTACGAAAATCAGTCCCATAAATAACATCAAGGCAATAACCAGATTAGGCCATGGGAGTTCCTCTTTCAGGATATATGAGTATGCTGTAAAATATTGTGCTGCCCAGGCAACAAACACAAAAATAAACGATCTCTGAACAGAAGAAGGCAGTTCAATGAATTTCTCAAGCAATATTTTAAACACAAGGACTCCTTGTTAGAATTTGTGGGCTCAACATGAAACATTCAGGGATCAATCAGCCAAATCCTCTTTTAGTGGGAGATGACGCAATGGTAGGGAATCGGATTTCTATTGTCAAGTTCTGTCCACACCCATTTTTGAGTGTCGTATAATACCTTCTCGTCAACGAAATAGCTAATTCTTGACAAATGATCGCCGGTAATCGGCTATCTAATGCCATTAACTTAAGAAAAGTTGGCCAAGATGTGATTCTGAACGAAAGTGACAAATTTCTCGAAGGTTCTGACAGATCCTTCACTTTCGTTCAGGATAACAACCAATCACAGTCCCCTTAAGTTAACGACATTAATCGGCTGTCAGCTATCGGTTTGTGGAACCTTTATTTGAATCGGTATAAACAATTAAGCCATTTAGCTTAATTTGATTCCAACATTTTTTTCAGTGAAGTTTATTTATATTATTCGAAAACATAGAAAGCGGAGCTTTCACCAAAGACCGACTAATTCCAACAGGTGGTCGATGTATATTTCCAAGTACAATTATCG
>JAKSDL010000257.1 GCA_022360105.1 Pseudomonadota bacterium | reverse complement strand
CGGACAGGCGGTTAGCTTTTTTGCTGAACGCCAAACGGGCAGAAAGGCCGACATAGATAACATTCAAGAGTACTTTTAACCCGTTTCGAACCGGCAGCCATAGTGGCGGATTTCCTGAAAACACGTTACGGATAAACAGCTCATATTCTCCGTTTCGCATACTTAAAAGAGTAACTGATAGTGCAAGTACTTCCAAAACATATGGCAACATATGAAGAAGCGGATATTGCGGAACATCCCGGGTATCGCTACTAAGCTCCCTGATGTACCACCAGAGAAATGGCCCGAACAAAAATGGCAGTGGAGTTGTCAAAGGGATCAACCATGGTCTTGAAATGAGTACTTCCGGATTCCAGGTAGGAATGGTCACAAGGCGAACAGAAAAAACGATCAACAATAACGCCAGAGGGGTATTCTTCTGATGCCTGAATTTAAAAAGAATTGAAGCCAGAATTATGCCACCTTGCAAGGCTCCAATGGTTGATACAAAACTAAGAAGATACATCCTGAATAGCTATGTTTGCATTGTATGAAAGCAGAATGAACAGGCAGTTCTGATTATTGGCTGTGAAATGAAACCAATTAATTTTTCATCGTAAACTTAAGGTAAAAAATCATACGTCAATCTATCGAAGTAGGTATGACAATGCAAATCGGAACAGGAGCAAGACGAAAATCCAGTGACAACGCAACGCTTCAAACCCGCTAATAATACCTGTTTTGATGAATCGGACAGCAAGACGACAGATAAATCCCAGTGCATCCAGGCGGTTTGGAAAAAGGCGAGAGTTACAGTTTAGAGTTGTGAACGTTTTGCTTTTGATTTGAAATTAGCACCAAGATATTAATCTTGACAAAATTTAGCTAGCTAAATACTTTAAAAACTAATCTTAAAAAAGCGAATGCCGAAAATCCAATCAGCCCGTTACGGGCGGCTATTTTAAACCGGAACACACAATGTCTGATAACAGTGGTGATAGATTGATATTCTTGATTTTAACGGCCCAGCATCTTTTGAAGAAGCGCCTGCAGGATGAATTTCGCAGGGAAGAGGTTCTGATCACGCCTTCACATACGGGTATTTTGTTTACTTTGGAAGAAAAAGGGCCGCAATCCATGAACACTTTGAGCGAATCCCTGTTTATCAAAAACTCGACAGTGACCGGCCTGATCGACCGCTTGGAAAAAAACCGGCTGGTCAGGCGTAATTCCGTTGGAGGAGATCGTCGCGCGTGGAATATTTCCATAACTGAAAAAGGGCTTGAAGAACTCGACAAAGCTCGAACAATCATCCATCGAATCAATAACGAGATTAAGGAAGGGCATTCGGAAGCTGACATCCAGGGAATGAAGAACGTTCTGGGAACATTTTTCAGTAAGTTTTCCTAGCATTTCTTCAAATCCCGTTTTGATTGCTTTATCCCGAAAATAGGAAGTTCCCATGACCATTAAACACAACCCTAAAGACAATCTGCAATTAAGTAGCATCACAAATGATGTCCTCTTGATTCACCAGATCAAGCCTCCCGCTTATTTTTCCTGCTCGGACGGTTTGCTGATCCTGCCCAGGAAAGGTCGAAATTCCACGGCGATTGCTTTGGATATCAACATTGAACCAATATATATTGAGGCCCTGGTCAAGGAATTTGGCCCGGTCTCAGATTATGTAAGTACCCATGGACACATGGATCATATAGCCCATGTTCACGCCTGGGAGGATTTCGGTGCAACCATACATGCACCGGACAAAGAGGCTGAAACGCTGACCGACCTCCAGGGGTTCTGCAATAGTTATAACTGGCAGAAGATGAATAATCCGGATGCCATTGAACAATTCGCAAAATTAAATGGGTACCAGCCCTGCAAAAAAGTGAAAGGTTTTAAACCCGGAACAGCATTCCAGTTTGGTGAACTATCAATCGAAACCATTCCTTTGAACGGACATTCAGCAGGTCATACGGGCTTTTTCCTTCCTGCTGAAAAGGTTTTACATATCAGCTGCCTGGGTTTCGATAAACAGAACCCGGAAACCAATGGTTTCGGCCCCTGGTATGGATTCGAACAATGCTCTATTTCGCAATATGCCAGGGATATCAAAGATGCAGAATCGTTATATCTAAAAAAAGCGGATTTTCTGACCTCATCGCATGGTTACATTATAGAAAAACCCGATGCTACTCCTTTTACCTATATGAAACGTAAGCTGGAGAAAAACCAGGGGATCGTTGATCAGGCTTTGAATGAATTGGATTCTAACCTGGCTGTTGATGAGATAGTCTATGAATTGCTGAAACAAGACCTCTTTTTTCCGAAAGCAAAGATGAAAGGATTTCTGTTTGATATTTACTCGTTTTGGGAATCCTGGATGATCCGGCATCATATTGGCTTTGGTGCACTTTAGATCGTTGACCCAAGGTTCGCACCCGCACCTTTGTTTTATTCCGGATTCAGCAGATTAACCGACATTTCGAATCGTTTCTAAAGCTATCAGCTTTTAGCAGTTGGTAAGTGGCATTATTTAGAGCACCTGCGGTGCTTGCTTTTATTTGCTGAATATAGAAATGGAGCGAAGTGAGTCACTAGAGGTACCAACTGGATTCCGGTGGGGCCGAGGTTCGACTCGTCCACCGGAAGAAAGGTTATTGCTGAGTTGCCTGTTTGAGTTTTAGCAGCATCAGCAGCCATATTGGTTTCAAGAGTGTTTTTTTACGGCGACGAATCATTTTCAACATTGTCGCAGCAACTTTTTTCGGATCCATCATAATCCATTTTGGAGACAGTAATTCTTCTTCACCTCTGTTTTCCTGAAACGGAGTATCAATAGCACCCGGCATAAACAGTCCCACCCGGATTCCATACGGTTTTAGTTCCTGGCGCAGCCCAATGGAAAATCCGGCCAGGGCAAATTTTGTGGCTGCATAAATACTGGTTTCAGCTAATGCAACCCTGCAAAAGAGTGATCCCACATTTAGTATGTATGCCGGCTTGTTGTGTTTCATCAAGGGTAGCATGGCTTTGATGCAGTAGTAGGCTCCAAAAAAATTCACTGAAAAGTGATCTTTCATGACCTGGTTCGGCATTTTTTGTGAAACCAGGTATGTGGCAATTCCAGCGTTGTTTACCAGGATGTGAATCTCTTCGTGTTTCTCCCTGATTTTTTCGACGGCCTTTTCCACATCGGATTCAGATGAAATATCACATGGAATCAGCGTAGAATCTCGACCAGAGATTCTGTAAATCTCGCGACCCAGATCCTCTAACAAGGCTTTTGTGCGGGCCAGCAAAACCAGGTTTGCCTGTTTAGCAGCAAGCAACAATGCCAGTTCCTTCCCCAAGCCTTTGGAAGATCCGGTAATGACAACGGTTTTATCTTTCACATTCACTATTTTTCTCCTATCTAAACCTTGTATTTAAGGGTGGTTGAAAAATACTATGTATCAGAGCTCGTTGAACAGCAGACGTTTCTGCAAATTAGCCCTGTGTTGCCAAGCCCTTATTTTCGAAGCTTGATCTGTGGTGCAGGATGAAAATCAAGACACCCATAAACGCGGAGATGAATCCACAAAAGAATCCTCCAATCCCGTGACCAATCGCATTATCCAGCACTGTGGCTGGGAATGGCAGTAAAAAAAAGTTCAACAACGCGGAAATAATGCCGCTGATTACACCGCCGAACAGTCCGCTTTTAATGGGTTCACTTAAATGCTTTTTCATTTTTTTCTCCTGTTTAACTTGTTGTTTTGAATGAGACGACTTGCAAGTTCTGACTCGAAACTCCGCAGTGGGAGTTTTTCGATTGTATTTCAATTTTACTTGTCGGCTGAGCGCCTGCCTGAAGAGATTGGGTCCCCTGGTTTCGTTTTTGTCGAGACTGCCAAACAGTCGTTCCATAGGTTCTGAATAAAGAGTGCGTTCGATCCACCCGCTGCCCGGAGAGAACCGGATCGAAACGGCATCTTTGGGGCAGATATTCCAGCATCTGTAGCAGACAATGCAGTGATTTTTAAAGACAATGGAATTTTTATCCACAGCGATATTTTCCACCGGGCATTCGTAGGCACAAATACCGCAGCAATCACACTTTGAGCCATCAGCTTCAGGTGGGGGTGTGATTTTTTTCTTAACCGCGGTTAAGTATGGTCCTAAGATATCGTAAAACCTGCCTCCCTTTTGGGGATCGATCAGATAATCTCCCGGAAGTGGCTTTTGATTCAATAGGGCATTGGAAACGGCTTTACCAAAATGGGCAGCTTTGTTCAGGTCGGCCTCATTTGGGCGTCCGTTAAAGAAACCAAACATGGTGGGAACAGTGCAAGCGCCTGTAATCTGAATACCCCCGATGACATCTGCCCCGGTGGTTTCCACAGATTGGGCCAGCCGCCATAGCGACTTGGCAGGTGAACCTTCCGATGTGATATAAACAAATGCTTTTTTTCCGACAAACTTGCCCCTGAATTGACTTAAAAATTCAGGGACACATTCAGCAGGCCGGTTTTCAAATACAGGACTTCCAAAGCCAAGAATATCGGCTCCATTTACCTGCCAGTGCTTGCGGTGCAAAAAACGTGTATGAGCGGTTGAAATGCCATACTTTTGTAGTTCAGCAGCAATAGCATTTCCCACTTTCAGGGTGTTACCTGTCTGACTGAACGTTAACAGAGTTGCTTTCATTTTCTATCCCATAAACAGTGTTTTTATTTGATGACTAAATCCTGTCATTAACTGGTTTGAAATCAGGCCAATCCTGCTGACCTGATTTAAGAATAGAAGCAGCCAGATCTGAATTAAAAAGAATCTTTCTAAAAGGTATAAAATTGGTCTCAATTTACGGGTGAACAGTATGAAGCGATGAGGGATTTCGCACTCAAATAGCTGTAATTAAATATTATTTCAATAATACTTGAGAATTCATTCATTATTTGAAGCGATGATAAAATGCATCCTACCGGAAGAGAAAAGGCTGGATTTTTAATGGCTGATATTGTTCAAGTTAAAAAAATTGGGTATTGATGTCGGAAACCCAGGCTCGGAATCTTCATCATGAAAGCAAGCCGAAACAATAACCTGTAACCAATTACTTAGAGTGACATCACGACGACATTTCATTTTTACAAATCCAATGTTGGGATTGGCAGTTGTGCTGGCCATGACAACAAACCTTATAGCAGGATCTGTTTCGACGGATGGCCTGGTTTACTATTCGGCAATCTTGGAGCATAGATCGCAGGCTGAAGCAAATTATGAAAACTT
>JAKSDL010000756.1 GCA_022360105.1 Pseudomonadota bacterium | reverse complement strand
TCGTTAAGCATGTCTATGACATTTTCAGGTATACCATCCTGGCTGTTTGACTCTTTCTTTGACCCTCGATCAGACCCTGAATTGACCTGGGATTTTAAAGGTAAAAGCCGTTTATCCTCTTCTTGAGTAGTCCTGAATTTCACCTGGGCCAGCAAAGACAAAAGCCGTTTATCTTGAGAGTTAACAAAATCAAGTTCCTTTTCAGAAATGTTCTCAGGTTTTACCAGAGGTATCTTCAGCCACTGTGGAAACGGATACCGGCCAGCCAATCGAACGATCCCCTGTCCAACATCTAAAAAATTTACAATCGCAGCCTGTTGAGAATTGAGGCCCAATACACTGATCATCTCCCGCCTGTCCCTTTGGCCGGTCTGGCTCATGCCGACAATCGTATAAGTGTTGCTTTTTACAACGTCTTTTAGACTGGAAATGCACTGATCTGCCAAAACAATGCCCTCGCCATACTCACGAAGCCTGCGGATACAGCTCACTACAAAAGATTCCCGGCTCATCCTTCCCCCTTTCCGACAATGTGAGCAGCTTCATCAATGAAAAAAACATGACGCAAGGAACCAAAAGACATCGGACGCGATTCCCTGTAACAAGAAATAGCCGCCATAATTAAACAGATTATCCAGTATTGGATCTCCGAGGACTTGATACCAACCAGTTCAATGCAGACCGGATATTTCAACAACCCAGGTAAAGGGAGTCCCTCATGAACATCAATCATCCCCTCTAACGAAATACAAACTGCCTTGATCTTACTGCTGATACCGTTTATGTATCCCCGCTCATTTAAGGGAATTCTTTCTTTCAATCTTTTGCTAAGTTTCATGTTCAGATCATGAAGCGTAGGGATATTTATGCCATCGCCTTCAAAAACTCGATTTTGGATAAACTCAGTCAAATATAATTTCGAGGCCGTCCTTAACCCAAAAACTTCTGTGGTGATTTCACTGAAAACCATTATCCACTCTTTGAACTTAACGCCGACTGGCGGCTGTAAGGGATTAAAGAAAAACTCCTTATCCCATCGAAGGATCATCAGATCCGGCATGTGCTTTTTTAAGAACCTGGACCCCAGCTTCGCCGTGTCAAATACAAGAAAAGGGATTTTGTTTCGATTCAGTTCAATTTGGATGACTCTTAAAAAATTTGTTTTCCCCGCCCCAGAGGCTCCACAAATCAAAAGATGCTTTGCCAACTCTTTTTTTTGAATTCCAAAAACCATTTTGCTTCGCCCTACATGTCCAAGTCTGATATCCCCTTTAATCTGGTAAGGCCTGGGTCTTTCAAAAAGAGGCCCCCCTGCATTTCGAGAATTATGTAACGACGGCCTTTGGAAATATCTGTATGGACTTTGCATCATCAAATCCCCATCTCATTTCTACGCTTCCATGCCTTCAGTCGCCATAAGCCTTTCTTCGCATGGTTTCCGATGATTAAACCTTCTTTCTCAAACGAGTGCCTTTTACAAACCAGAGCTCCAGACAAGTCACATCGACGCAAACATTTCTTGCAAATGATTCGTTTGCAGACAAAGCAATTACCGGCAATCTCGCTGATGCTTTTTGTGATGTGGCCGCAGGCAAGCAAAGGGCTGATGATGGCGTTCTTGTAAATAATCCTGCCATGCTGATCAGGACATACCTGGGAGATATTCCCACCAACAAATCCAAGGTATTCAACAGGAAGAACAATATGCCCACCATGCTGGAAAACCACTCTTTCCAATTCGATCCTTGATTGCCCAGAGACTGCTAAAGTATCAATAAGGCTGTTAATGGGACTGTTTTCCATTATTATTTCTCCTATTTGGGAAAGATGTTACCAACAGCATCAAATGCCCAGTGACTGAATTCGTAAAGAAACCGAAGCATAGTCGGAAGAAAGATAAGTAAGGCAGTCAATCCTAGCCCATACATATAAAAGCCTGCCGCCTTCTTAACAATTTCAATACCCTTCTCAATACCTTTCCCGGTTTTGGTTTCGACATTTTCTTCGAAATGAGGGAAAGCTTTCATATCAAAACCTGGAAAATCCATATTCTGTGCCGGTGGATGAAAAACTTCCTGTTGTTGATTTTCAAAAAGGTCCATACTTATCCCTCTATTTTGATTCTTTAATTAACCGCAATTTAATCTTATTAGCTTTTCGAATTCCGGGAGGTCTATACACGAGGCAGCCAGCTTTCCTGTCGAATTCGAGTTTGCCGGACTGATATGCATTGGATGGATTTTGGCCGTTTGATCTTAGGATTTCGGTTAGATGTCTCATGTTTTCCTCCTGGTTTTTAAACAATGCTTTCGTTTTAACGGGTTACATTTGTGCCAACAGAGTTAATCCAGTTCTCCAAAGTTGTTTTCAAAAAAATGACCTGCTCAATATCCAGGCCCTTATCAGATTTATCCAGCATTATGAGTGTCTGGTTCGCCTCTTGAGAACTTGATGAAGATTCGGGTTCAACGACTTGGATGGTGAAGGTGAAATTTTTCATAATGGGCTCCCCGTCAAATTATACCTTTGCTAACAACGGTTACTTTCGTGCCCACCGACTCGATCCAAGACTTCAAAACCTTTTTCAAATAAACTGCCTGGCCAATAGTTAATCCCTCATACGAATTTTCTTGAAGGATGATGATTCGGTTATCGTTTTGGGGGGTGGTTGTTCCGGCGCTGGGTATGTTGACCGTGAATTTGAATTTGCCCATTTGGTTTCTCCTTTTATTTAAGTTTGTGTTCAAATATATGGAGAATTTCCCACGGGAATTACAAAAAGTCGATGAACCTAAAGTGAACCAGAGTTGATGAAAGTAAAATATTTGTAGATAGTTCTGTTACCCCATCAATTCCCCTTGCCCCATCTAAAAACGAGTCTAAATCTATAATTTTGATTTCAAATGACAATGGGCGATCTTCTGCAAAAAAGATGCCAATTTCAGAAATACCCCTCGTTTCAGCAATTTCTGGATTCATGAATATTCTACGAATCTACACAAAAAAAAAAAACAGAAAAAAAGTTGAAATTGCCGCAAAATCAATCATTGATGATC
>JAKSDL010000604.1 GCA_022360105.1 Pseudomonadota bacterium | reverse complement strand
GTTCGGAGTTGCTGTCGAATTGCTGGCTACCATCCCCAGTATTATTTTCGGCATGTGGGGATTCTACAGGCTGGCACCAATAATGGGAGAAGTGATTGAGCCGGCATTGCAAAAGATGTTTATTGGTGCCCCCCTAATCGGCAGACTGTTTACCGGAACACCGCTGGGTATTGATGTCCTGACGGCCAGTGTTATACTGAGCATCATGATCATCCCTTTTATTGCCAGTATTATCAGGGAGACTATCCAGCTGGTGCCGGAGGTTTTGAAAGAATCTGCCTACAGTGTTGGGGCGACCAAATGGGAAGTCATCAAGGATATTGTCATTCCCTACTCCAAACAAGGTATTTATGGAGGGATCATTATTGCCTTGGGGAGAGCCCTGGGTGAGACCATGGCCGTAGCTTTTGTACTTGGAGCCAAGCATAAATTTGCTACCTCATTTTTTGATGCAACATCCACGATCACCGTGACATTGGTGAATGAATTTACCCAGGCGAATTCTGACATTTATTACTCATCACTGGTGTATCTGGCGTTAATTTTATTTGCAGTAAATTTTATCGCTTTAAGTGTTGCCAGGTTGCTGATGCTAAAGAGGCGCAAATGATCGGAGGAACCCGTTTCAGAACAATTAAAAATGCTTTGGCACTGGTTTTTTGTTCCTTGCTGGCATTTACCGGCTTGTTTTGGCTGGTGTTTATTCTGTGGGATATCCTGGTACAGGGGATATCCTACATAAATTTTGATCTGTTTTTCAAAGACCCGGGACCACCGGGTTTTGTAGGTGGTGGGTTACGAAATGCATTTATCGGTCATTTTTTGATAACCGGTGGCGCCATGCTGATAGGAATACCAATTGGGGTGCTTGGAGGTACTTTTTTGGCTGAATACGGTCGCTTTACCAGAACAGGACGTCTCATCAGTAATCTTTCCGATATTATGCTGAGCGTACCAACACTGGTCATCGGTTCATTTGTGTACATCCTGTTTGTAAGACCATTCTCTCAATACAACGGATGGGCGGGTTCACTGGCATTGGCAATAATCCTGATTCCGGTGGTTTTAAGAACAACAGAGGACATGATGAGGGCGATTCCCTGGCACTTGAGAGAGGCAGCGTTTGCACTTGGAGCGACCTATCATAGTATTATCATGAAAATTGTTTACAGAGGAGCGGTTAGTGGTATTTTAACCGGGATAATGCTCTCTGTGGCACGTATAGCCGGAGAGGCGGCACCATTGTTGTTTACGGCATTCAATAGTTCTTTTTTTACGACCGACATGAACAACGCCATGCCCTCTCTGACAGTAACCATTTTTCAATATGCCCTGGGACCGTTTGATGAAAAACACGGTATTGCCTGGGCTGCGTCGTTTGTTATTGTCTGCTCATTTCTGCTGATTACAATTTTAGCGCGGATTATCATGTCATACCGCCTGCATGGAAAAGGATATAAATTTGTATAACCACCATCTGGTATCTCAATCAATAGAAACAGTGGGCATTCAAAGAATTTGGAGCATGAAGAATCAGGAAAACGAAGTTACCTTGGAAGTTAAAAATCTATCGTTTTACTATCACAAGTTTAGAGCCCTAAAAAACCTGACAATGAATATCAAGAGGAACCGGATCCTTTCGATTATCGGTCCTTCAGGTTGCGGGAAAACGACTTTGCTGCGCTGTTTCAACCGAATTCACGAATTGCATCCGAAGAATCGCTACGAAGGTGAAATCCTTTTTAACGGGAGAAACATTCTTGATCGGTCAGTGGACGTTGTGCAATTAAGAAGCAAGATCGGCATGGTGTTTCAAAAGCCAACGCCATTTCCCATGTCAATCCAGAATAATATTGCATATGCATTAAGTATCAAGGGGATTTCCAATAAAACCGAAGTTAATGACAGAATTGAAAAAGCTCTCAAAAAGGTCGGTTTGTGGAATGAAATTGCTCATCGTTTGAAAATGGGTGCCTTTGAACTCTCAGACGGACAGCAACAACGTTTGGTTATTGCCAGAGCCCTTGCAGTAGAACCGGAAGTGATGCTTTTTGACGAACCAACCAATGCCTTGGATCCACTCTCAACTTCAAAAATTGAGGAGCTGTTGTTTGAACTAAAAAGCGAGTTAACGATATTGATCGTTACCCATAACATGCAGCAGGCTGCCAGGATGTCGGATGATACAGCTTTTTTATACATGGGGGAACTGGTGGAATGCGATGAAACCAACACCATTTTCACAAACCCCGTGAATAAACTGACGGAAGACTATGTCACGGGAAGATTCGGATAGGGTATTTTAGATTTAAGATTTTCTCTGTGAAAGCTGCGCTTTCTCGACTACTAAATATTAAAATTTCAATCTAAACTGCCTTAAGAATCAAAGTTGCCTTTTCCGTAAAGACTGTTGTTGAGGAATAATATAAAAATTGAAGGTCAGGCGAAGCCGCACCTTTACAAACCGAAAATCTAAAATCATCACTCTAAAATCTAAAATACCAAAGAATGCGTTTCTACGAAAAAGAATATATAGAGCTGAAGACAAGCATTGCTGAAATGGGCATCATTGCAGCCAACATGAATCATGATGCCATAAAAT
>JAKSDL010000252.1 GCA_022360105.1 Pseudomonadota bacterium | reverse complement strand
TGATGGGCGATTGCTCAAGATAGCCCCTGGAGGGTTCACCTACCATTCCCTGGCCCGGTCTTTGATGGGATTCGTGAAATACGCCCTAAAATCCGGGTTTCGCGAAGATGTCACTATGAAGGATCTGAGTCAGTGACTCAACGTTTGCCATCTACATAGGCGACATACGCCAAAGCCACCGTACGGTAAACAAAATGGGCCATTTTGGAATACAGCAGACAGGCAATGAGGTTGAAGGCCAGAACCAGGTGTATGAAATACATAGCCACGGCCGCCGTAGGCTGATCGGCCAGGCGGATGAACTGGGTAAGCATGCCGGTGACACCCAGGCCCAGGGCCAGGGCCAGAAGGTACCAGTCGAAATAGGAATTGTGCCCGTCTGTTGATTCCAGACGATTTTTGATCAGCAGGAGACTGCCAAGGATAAGGGCAAGGCCGGACAGGTTCGCAAAGATCTTTACGGGATTAAGTTGCGGATAGGGGGCATGGCTGTCAAGGACATACAAGGCAAAGACAAAAACACCCGCCACCATAGCGAGGTTGACAAAGGAAAACGACACCAGCATATGGCTCAGTTTGCGTTGTCGGTTCTCGCCGCAGCTCTCCAATTTAGTGTGGGTGATGATTGTCCACAGGGTGGCTATTAATGCTTTCATGAACTCAATCGGCTTTATGGAGGCGCTATTGTCCAGTCCTCTTTGGGAGTAATTGGCTCGCATGTCTGACAGCAGCTTACGGACACCCACAAAGAAAGTAAGGCCTACCAGGAGCGTCAGCGGGATGTAGATCATTTCGATCAGCACTACAGGAAAGAACCGGGCATACACGATTGGGCCACCGTCACTCTGCAGGTTGAGAAGCCCGGTGGCAAAACCGACAGCAAGGATGATCAATGTCGGAAGGATGAACAGCAGCGGTAGCATCCTGGGATCGTTCCAGAGGCGTCCCAAAACAGCCGGTCGGGCATACGTCAGAATGGAGACATGCCGGATGGCTGCCATAACGTTGCTCGGTTGAGCGCCGCGGGGGCAGAGGGCCGAGCAGTCGCCACAATTGTGGCACTGCCAGATGTCCGGGCTGCCTAACAGGCGATCTTTCAGCCCCCAGGAGGCCGCGATCATTTCTTTACGTGGAAATGGCTGCTGATCGGGCGAAAGAGCGCAGGTCACCGAGCACGTGGCGCACTGGAAGCACTTTTTCAGGTTAGCGCCGCCGTTTTGCATGATGGTATTGATAAATTTTAGATCAGGGTCTACACGGTATTTTTCGGTCATACTTCCACCTTATTGAAGTTAGGTTAAATCGTTTGTTCCGGAAGTTTTTCCAGCACGTCCGGACTTCTCTCCAAGTCCGTTTCATGGCGGCGCAGAAAAAAGTCAACCGCACAAAAAAATAGTTGGACATAAAAGCCATGATCACAAGCGCGCTATCTTTTTGACCTGCTGAATCCGCAACCGTGCAGAGCACGGTCGTTCCAAGTACTGTTCCTATTTCTTTCGCTGGGTACTCTGTGAACCTTTTTTAAAAAAATAGTTCCGATACCGCGACTGCGGTGGGCAAAGTTACTTTTAGTCCTAATACTAATAAAATCAGTACGAAGAGCAAAATTATATGGAATGATACCAGTTTGTTTGGTCTCTTTGCATGTTGCCATTTGCCGACCTCGTTCCTACAGGCCGTACATTTACTATCTGTTTCGCGGATTACTCTGTGAACGCCTTCATTTGAGGCTTGAGTTTGACTATTCATTTTTCATATTCCTTTGTTATATATTACGATTTTACTCTGTCTCTTCTTTGCACCCCATGATTTGCGAAAAGCCTGAAAGGGGCGCTGTTTCCTCTCAACGAAAATACGGTTCGCAAGAGAGATGCCAAAAATATTTTTTATTAATTTGAGTAGGTTAGAAAAAACATTGATATTTTTTGTTATATATGACAGAAAATTATATTATATATGGTGTTTTTTGATTTTATGTCATATACGGCAGATATTAGGAGAGAGGAGTGACCATTAACGATGTGGAGTTCATCCAACAGGCGTTTAAACGAATCTGCGGGAATTTGGACGCAAAAGCCATGCTGACAGATATCCGCAAGTATCTGGAAAATTTCATGCCTGCTGAAAGCGCGGATTTAAACACCTATGAGCCGGAAAGCCAGAGTCTTCGTAATATGGTTTCTGCGAGTTATTCCGAAACGCCATTGCGTTATCCGGCCAGGTTGCCCAAAGAAGCCGTACTATTCGTAGAATCAGGTAGTTATGGTCCTGTGGTCAGCATCATTAATCGGTCGGAACTGCAACCGGTGGCAAAACATCTTGAGTTGCAGGCAAAACAACACCCCCTTTGTTTTCTGGTTCTACACCTGAAAGTTGCCGGAAAAAACATCGGTGAACTTGTCATTTCAGCGCGGGGGCGGGACTTGTTCTGCAAAGAACACGCCCGTTTGCTGGAACTCCTTCACGATCCCTTTGCCATTGCCACTACAAACATCTTAAAGCACCGGGGCGTCCTGCACCTGCAAAAGAACCTATCCGATGATTACCGCTACCTGGCCAACGAATTACGCCAGATTTCAGGGGCCGAAATTATTGGTGAAGAGCATGGGTTAAAACCTGTCATGGAAAAGGTTCGACAAGTAGCCCTGTTGGACAGCCACGTGTTGCTCCTGGGCGAGACCGGCACGGGCAAGGAGGTCATCGCCAATGCAATTCACTACTCTTCCCCGCGGCACACCGGTCCGCTTATAAAGGTCAATTGTGGGGCGTTACCCGAAAACCTGGTTGATAGCGAACTCTTCGGTCATGAAAAGGGGGCTTATACGGGCGCGGGAACAACCCACCGAGGCCGATTCGAGAGGGCTCATGGAGGCACGATTTTTCTCGATGAAATTGGTGATCTTCCCCTTTCTGCACAAACACGGCTGTTACGCGTGATTCAGGACAAAACCATCGAGCGAGTGGGAGGCAGTGATCCAATCCAGGTGGATATTCGCATCATTTCCGCCACACACAGGGACCTGCAGCAGATGGTTCTTGACAAATCCTTTAGAGAAGATCTGTGGTTCCGGCTCAATGTCTTTCCGATAACGATTCCCCCTCTGCGGCACCGGAAAATTGATATCCCCGCTCTGGTAGATCACTTCGTTCGAAAGAAATGCGGCGAGATGGGAATTAGAGTCCAACCGACTATCTGCTCTATGCAGATAAAAAAGCTGGTGGACCATGATTGGCCGGGGAATGTTAGAGAATTGGAAAATTCGGTCGAGAGGGCTCTCATACATGCTTTAGCCGGCCCTTCAAATAAGAGTATCATGTTTGATGATGTAAGCAGGCCGCCACAACAATCCAAACCACTCAGCCCCAATCTCGAACAAGAGGTCCCCACCCTTGATGAGGTGATCCGGAACCATATTGAAAATGTACTCTTGTTGTGTAACAACAGAATCGATGGCCCAAATGGGGCTGCCGGCCGTTTGGATGTAAACGCCAGTACACTCAGGCACCGCATGCGCAAACTTGGCATCCCGTTTGGAAAACGAAGAAAGGCAACCGAGAATTAGCTTGGCACGATAACGTCAGGTTGAAGCAATTGTTGGGCATTCATTTAATCAATAAAAAACTCATGCCTCTTATTTACAACATATCCTTGGGTATCAAGTAAGACTTCTCGTCTATCGTAATCATTTGTAGGTTTCCTTTGCCATGTGTATGTCCAAGTACAACCCTTTTCATAACAATATTTACTGAGTGGTTTTCCTACCAAATGTAACACCTGTCCTTTACTCATCCCCGTTTGGATTTTAAAAAATTGGTTATCAGAAAGGCCTTTTGCCCACTCTGTATCTTCATCAAGATAAAACAGAAGCCGTAAACCAGCATCAGAAAAAGTATATTTGTACTTTAACATGTTGTAAATTAGAGGAATAGCTATGCAAAAAAACAGCGTGGTAAAAATAGCCAAAAATAACAGTGTCTTATTTTCAGGGAGGATTTTCATGATTTGGCCATCTCGCTAAAATTATTTGATCTTTTGCTGTCTGGTCGAGAACGTAGATACGGATTCTCGTTCTTTGGATGTACTACAACCGCATTATCTATGTGGCCTTGCTCCGCAAGCACAATAGCTTCTGTTTTAGAAATCCATCCCTTATTATCAACACAGAATTCTTCTATGCTGCCAGTTGTCCCCCTTCTAGCGTCTGTTATGTTCTTAATTGGAATCCCCCAGTCTTCTTTTTGATCATAATGGGGAACGCCAAAATGATTTTCATGAACCGGTCTTTTATAAATCACAGAAATCTTTAAGTCATTTCCTTTATTATGTATTTCAGCCGTTGTGTAATCATATACTTTCCACTAAATCAGGTGACAGTATACCTATTTACAAAAATAAGTATAC
>JAKSDL010000834.1 GCA_022360105.1 Pseudomonadota bacterium | reverse complement strand
TTTTCTGTTTTCAATTAAAACTTGTTTTATTATAAACATTCACCTGGTTTCGTTTTTTTCACGATCGATTTTTTTCCGAATCGAATAAGAGACTGATATAAACAATTTGATTTCCAAGATTTCTTTGGAGTTTTATCTCATGAGGTGAAGTAGGTATTGGAAGTGTGATTAATTGTTAAATCATTTTAAAATTCGTCATTAGTAGCTTCCACAGATCATCAATTTTAAATTGATGAACCATAACTTGGGTTTCAACAAGAGCAACTGATAATCATTTTTTCTTTGTATTGTTTTAGCTTTCTGCACTATTAAGGCTTGAATTATTAAATTTCCGCGAGTGATCAGATATTCGTGGTTGAAACTTTCTGGCGGGAAGCAATGATTGATTAGAAAAATTTTTGTTAGATTTAACTGCAATCTAACAATTCAATCATTATTTATGATCAACTAGATTCAAAGCCTCTAATTTTAATCCAGCCTGAAAGGTTGAGGCAGGAGAAATATGAAAGGATATATAGAGGATATTACTCCCTTGTACTGGGAAGCATTGCAACATATTCAGCCGTGAACATGCCCTTCGCCTGATTAAAGGCTCTATTCGACACAAATGTCAGACAAAAATTTGCCGATGATCCGGCCTCATGAATAATGCAACTATAGATAAGAAAATTGGTATGAAAGCCCTACTCTGGCGCTGATACCTCCGAGGTCATATTTGTTGGCACCAAAATGATCGATGTGAGAATAGGAAATTTCAAAACGGGCATCCAAATACACAAGTTCTAGCTTGAAAAACAGACCGGAAATGCCCTGCAGATCGTCATCCTTGTCTTCCATCAGCCACCAGGTATAACCACCACCTAAATAAGCTTCCACGCCGTAAAGTTTTAACACCTCAGCTGCCATATAAATATCGATGGGATAGGCTTTGAGGATAGTGTTATTGTCAGACTTATCCAGGATGCCGGCAAATCCTATGTCGATGCCTGCGTTCAGTTCACTGTTGATGTTTCTTAAATAGAAAAAATAAAGCGCAGCGTTGCCATATTGCACGTACTCTTCGAGCTCTTCGGACTGAATAGGGAAATAGGGTTCATAATCCCTGGGATTAATCATACCTACTTTTAAGCCGATTTCATTTCTACCGAATCCCCCATAAACATCAGTGGTTATGGAGACAAGGATGACAGTTATTGCCCAGGTTATAAATTTTGGATTAATGGAAAACATACATGCCCAATAGTTGCTTTTTACAGGCCTGAAAAATCTACTTGCCCAACCGTTCAGGAATAAGAAAATGCTCACAAAAATTTTTGAGACATCATTCCGCATTCCCTGCTGCCAGTCAACGATTATCAGTTTTATGAATTTCCGGATGAGGTTCTGAATAAGCGATTTTAAGGGCCTGGCAATACCCACCTGCCATAGAGAATTGTTTTTCTACAGCGATTTTTCCTTTTTGATTTAGCAGCAAGGAAAGTTGGCAGATCATTCAGGAAGGAAAATCTGAATTTGGTCCGAAAATAGGAAAAACAGCTTGGATGGTCTGATAAAGAAGGGAAGTTAATGATCGATCAAGAAAAATTGACACCTAGATATACTTGACCGATTTGAATAGATCTAACGAAAAGGTGTTTTAGAGGCTCAAGTTACTGTTAAAAAACACAGTGGATTGATTTATTTCAGGCTTTGGTTTTGTAAGTTCAGATTGGATAAAATCTTTTAATCCCCCGGAAATACTAAGTTTTACGCACTGTGCTTTATATTTCTTTAAACGAACCACAGCCCAAGGGTAATAAAGGCCAAAAGTAACCAATACGGCCAGACCGTTTAAGAGAAACATTTTCATATATATTATTATGCTAAAATTTGATTCAAAGCTGAGAGTAGAGAGGTTTGTCGCATTAAACAGTAAGATCGAATAGGAAACAGAAAAGTAAGCGATCACAATCAACAAAACAATCACAAAAGGGACCAATCTTGCGAAATAAAAAAGTACAAAGATCAATTTCGATTGTAAGTTCGATGGACTAAAAATAATGCTAAAGACCATTGTGATCCCCATGCCGGCCAGCAAAATCAGCAAAACCCTTAACACCAGCCAGTAAAATTCATGCGTTTTAGGGTTGAAACGAAATGAAGTTGAACCAAAACTGCTGTGTTCCAGGACAAATTTTTGCTGTTTTAAAAAGGCATATGGTGCCAGAACTCCCATCGATAAGATTGCTAAAAGAGGCCAGAATAAATAGAAAACAACAGCTTCCTTGTATGTTGCGTTAAATCTGAAATGAATATTGCTATAGCTGGTGCTTTGAGCATTAAAAACAAGGGTGCGAACAATCAACCAAGGCAGGGAAATAAGGGCCAGGATCAGGACGACTAAAGCAAGCGGTTGATAAAGACTGTTTGACAGTAAATACAGTGCGATGAACATTGCCAATACTGCTCGACCTTTCAGGATTGTTTTGGGATCACCGGCATAATCAAAAACAATCCCTCCTAAAGTTGTATGCTTTAAAAAGTATTGTTTCTTTTTTACTTTAGCCCACGCTGAAT
>JAKSDL010000931.1 GCA_022360105.1 Pseudomonadota bacterium | reverse complement strand
TTCACTGAGGAAGATGAATTTTACATAAAAGCTATCAGCTACTGGCAGTTAGCTTTTAGCTTTAAACTGAGCACCTTCGGTACGTTTACATGAATACTCAAAATAATGGAGCGAAGCGAGTCGTATCAAAGCTAGCAGCTGATCGCTAATAGCCAAATGCTTTTCACTGAATAGCTGATGGTGGTTTTACACCATATAAATCATCTCCTGCAAAAACAGGTGCGAAACTTGAGTGATAACAAATTCAAACTCTGGAAAAAAGCCTGCTTTTACTGGGTAAGCAAGGCCAAACCAAACCCTAAAATGTGTGTTTTTGTGGAAGTAATAATTAATTTCAATTCATTTTTTAGCACCGGCTTTATATCGTTGAAAATGGATAAAGGTACAATCTTCATCGAATACCGAGGGGTTTCATCCGCAAAAATCTTAAAATATAGTTTGGATTTTAGGTAAAGGTATGATATTCAAAAGTTCGTCATGCGTATGCTGGCAAAAGTATCACAGCTGGTGATGTCCAAATGGTGTCACTGCAAATTGCAAACGACTGACGCTTTTTCTCCTTTATCAATTGGGTTATTCTAACCTGAAACTGGTCTGATTGAGGTTTCAGGCTCATTTCCGAAATGTTGTATGATAAAATTGGAGGGCGTGGATAACACCACAGTGCAGCTGAACGTTGTTCCTTAACAACCATGGGGGTAAAAAAAAGCTGTACTTGAGTCTAAAGACCTGTTTCACATGAAAAAAGAAGGAACTATGAAAAGACGCGAATTCATTAAGAAAGCAGGAATCGGCGCAACCGCCGCTGCCGCAGCTTCAACCATTGCAGCTCCGAATATAATTGCTGCAAAAAAATACCGGTGGAGAATGGTTACAACATGGCCACCAAAACTCCCTTTGCTACAAACCGGTGCCGAGCGTTTCGCCGAAATGGTCAAAAAAATGTCAGGTGGGAGACTAACAATTAAAGTGTACGCCGGTGGTGAATTAGTTCCTCCACTGGAAACTTTTCAGGCAGTTTCACAGGGTACCGTTCAAGCAGGTAGCGGTGCAGCTTACTACTGGGCTGGTAAGACACCTGCGGCACAATGGTTTGCCGCTGTCCCATTTGGATTGAATGCCCAGGGAAACAACGCCTGGTTTTACGGTGGAAACGGTCTGAAACTCTGGGAAGAAACCTATGCACCTTTTAACGTTGTTCCAAGACCACTCGGAAACACTGGTGTGCAGATGGGTGGATGGTTCCGCAAAGAGATCAAATCGATCGGCGATTTTAAAGGCTTGAAAATGAGGATTCCGGGCCTTGGAGGGAAAGTATTGGCAAAAGCCGGGGGAACCGTTGTCTTGCTTGCTGGTGGTGAGATTTTTACCTCACTGGAAAGAGGGGTTATCGATGCCACTGAATGGGTAGGGCCGATGCATGACCTGAGAATGGGATTTTACAAAGCTGCCAAGTACTACTATGCACCGGGATGGCACGAGCCGGGAACAACTCTGGAAGCTATGTTCAACAAAAAGGCCTATGATTCGCTGCCTAAAGAACTCCAGGTAATTCTGGATGTGGCAGCTGCAGAAAGCAACATTTGGACATTGGCTGAGTTTGATGCTCAGAACGGTGGTGCTCTCCAGCAACTAATTAGCAAGCACAAAGTCAATGTGAAGAGATTTCCGGCCAAAGTGATGGCTGATCTAAAAAAGCTGGCTGATGAGACTCTGGAAGAAGAAGCTAGCAAAGATAAGCAGGCCAAGAAGGTCCATGAAGACTTCAAGAAGTTTAAGGATCAGGTCGGAATCTGGTATTCCGTATCAGAGAAGTCCTACTTTGACGTTATTGCCAAAAAATACTCCCTCTAAATTACTGCTTTCAGGTGCTCCATCATTTACTGGCGGAGCACCGGTCATTAATGCCATTCAAGATAATCTAAACAATCTTATACTGGTTCATGTAACAGAACCGGTCTTATAATATCTTAATTGCTCTTTTCTCATCTGAGAGATTTTTTCAGTGCTGTAATGGCTAAAACACCTTAAAGGAATATTTAATACTGAGGTTGATGCCAGACATTTATTGCAGGAATCACACATCGCTTCAGTCGATTTACCCAATCGGATATTTTTGACCAGGTTCGGTTCGCGAATCAAAGGACGACACATGGAGATAAAATCCGCCAGATTGTTGTTCAAAATCCGGTTCATGACGTCCACACTCCTAATACCACCAACCACAAACTGGGGGAGATTTTCCACGACCGACCTGACTTTCCGTGTGGCACCCAGGTTCCATTCACTGGTTAAAGCGTACTTTCCGGCATAGTGACTCTTAAAAAGATATTTAAATATGGAACGTTTCCAGACAGGCATGGAAAGAGCAAACTCGTCTACGGGAACAGCACCCATGCAGACATGCATGACAGAGTGCGATGAACCGGAACTGAGTTCCAATGCGTCAAGCCCCAGTTCAGTCAACCACTTGGCATATTTTAAGGTAAGATCATAAGTGATTCCATCTTCCGGCGTATAGTCCTGACAATTCATTTTTAACATCAGAGGTAATTCGGGAGCGTGCCTTCTGATAGAAAGGATAATCTCTTTGAGAAATCGAAACCTCTTTTCATCGGTCCCTCCCCAGGCATCTGTTCGTCTGTTAAAATAGGGGGAGATAAATTTACTTACCAGGTAACCATGGGCTCCATGAATCTGGACTCCATCTGCTCCTGCTTCAGCAGCTCTTGCAGCCGCCTTTCCGAAGCATTCGATGATTTCCAGAATTTCTTCCTCTATAAGCTCTTTGGGTACTGCTGCATAAATAGGATCTTTTTCAAAGGCAGAAGGAGCCAAGGGCGTGCAGCCTATAACATGTTTATGAGTTTGATTTCCTGCATGATGCAGCTGAAATACAATTTTTCCACCCTCGTTATGCACAGCCTGAGTCAGTTTTTTTAGACCGGAAATCATCTCATTGTTGTGAATACCTGCCTGACCAAAACCCAGCATTCCCTTAGGATGAACAAATAAGGCCCCCTTTACTATCAATCCAACTTCTCCTTTAGCCAGCCGAGCATGCCTTTTGATGTTTTGTTCACTACTCTCGCCATTGGGTCGGGCCGAGGCAGTGAAAGTGGCCGATTGAACAAAGCGA
>JAKSDL010000256.1 GCA_022360105.1 Pseudomonadota bacterium | reverse complement strand
TCAACGAATTGATGAATGGTGAGTCCTGTGTGGATGAGATTCACGCAGGATCTGTCTTTGACTTTTTATTTTTGGAACTACCATGGTTTCAATCACCCTTTGGTTTTAGCGGATGGATATGTGGATCTTAACATTGTTAGTAGGAAACCATCCGCACTGACAATTAAAAATTTTGATACATGATTCCCTGGGTTTCAAAATATGCCTGGGAAATCTGTCTCTGTAAACGCTCGCCAATAGCCCAATCATCCTCAGCCTGTTCAATTTCGTTCAGAGACCTGAATAGCTCGCTTCTACTGAAATAGGCTGTAGGATATTGAGGATTGATCTCAAGGGATCGATTATAATCTTCCATGGCTTTGTCGTTGTTCTTTAATAAAAAATACGCATTGCCACGGCTGCATATCACCTTCTCATTGGAAGGATTAAGAGCGATATAGGCATCAAAGTCCTTAATTGATCCTTCAAAATCGCCATTTCTGAATTTAGCTGTGCCCCTGCTGAACAAGGCGACTTGGTTTTCTGGCTCCTCAGCCAGCACCTTATCTAGCAAAGTGACGGCTTCATCATAGTTTTCTTTTACCAATGCAGTTTTAGCGTCCAGAAGTAACTCGCTGTCCATATTGTATTCCTTTTTGATCTAAAAATAAGTCGAAAGAGCAGTAATCTTTCCATCAAAGTAAGGTTGTAGAATAACAAATAAGGTAGATTTTAGTCATCAGTAATTTTCAGAATGGTGTTAAGAGTATTAATGCCGCTGCCAGAACTATTGACAGAGAAAAGGTGGAAGTTAAACCATGAAGCAACGTCTTGATCTTGTATCCTTCCAACTCTGCCAATTGGATTCCAAAATGATGTCTCTCAAAGCTAATAAAGCCATTCTTCTGATCAATCTTGGATCACCCCAATCACCTACAAGGCCGTCTATTCGTCGTTACTTACGGCAATTTTTATCTGACAGGCGGGTAATGACAATGCCCGCCCCGTTAAGGTGGATGATTGTCAACCTGGTTATCGCTCCGTTTCGGCCTTCAGTCATAAAATCAAGCTACCAATCGATTTGGAGTGATCAGGGATTTCCTTTGATTGTTCATGCTGAGAAACTTGCAGCTGGTGTATCAACCCTACTGGATGAAAGTTTTTTGGTAGAGATCGGCATGCGGTACGGTCAACCGGACCTCAACAAAACCCTTGAAAAAATCAGGCTAGCCGGGGTGCAACAACTCCTGATTTTTCCCCTGTTTCCGCAATACTCTTCTGCAACGACAGGCTCCATTATCGAGCAATGTATGAATATCATTCGCAGCTGGAATGTTATCCCCGAAGTGACCTTCATTTCCTCCTTCTACCGGCATCCGAAATTTATCGAAGCCTGGCGACAACGAGGGGAGTCATATATTCAACAACAACCGGATCATATACTCTTTAGTTTTCACGGCTTACCGGAAAGCCATATCCTGGAGGGAGATGTCACCAGCAAGCATTGCCTGAAATCAGCTTCCTGCTGTTTTTCAGAAAATGCTGTTAATGGTTGCTATCGGGCCCAATGTTTTAAGACTGCGGAATTGATAGCAGAGGCCTTATCCCTGGACAGTTCGAATTACTCCGTCAGCTTTCAATCAAGACTTGGCAAGGCGAAATGGCTCGAGCCGTACACCAATCAATATGTCAAACAATTGGCTGAGAAAGGAGTGAAAAACCTGCTGGTGTTTTGCCCGTCATTCGTGGCAGATTGCCTGGAAACCACGCATGAAATTCAGGCTGAAGTTAAAGAGGAATTTCTCAAATGCGGAGGCAAAAACCTGACTCTGGTGCCATCCCTGAATAGCAGTCAAACTTGGATCCAAATGCTTGCATCTATCATTAAAGAAAAACTGAAGATCGTTGCCTAGACTTCCTCTGCCTTTCCTTCTTTGAGCAGACTCAGTTTATGAGTGTGGTTATTGGCAGCGTCCGTAAAGATATGATTTTTGGACATGTCCCGTTTGATAACAGATTCCACCGCATGGAGGGCTGTATCGATAATTTTTGCATGATCACCGGACTTATAGATGCCAACGGTCATTTCAGCTACATAGGCAATATTGAAAAACGGGTCTGTTTCATATCCCTGGTATAGCGATTGTCCCTCCAATTTTTGCACACCGGTGAGATTTTCCTTGAAAATCTGCTTGCCCAGCTTTGCCATGGTTTCCCTGTCCCCTTCAATAGACGCTATTCTATAAGAGGAAAAATTTCGCACAGAGCGAATAGAAATCTTCCTGAGTAACAAGGGCTTGTTAGCGTCCGGAAGAAATTCCAGGATTTCATCCACCAGGGTTGTTAAAAAGGGGATTCTGGCAAACGCTACTGCAAGGGCGTAGACAAATGCAATCACTTCACTGGCCGTCCCCATCGACATTTTTTCTTTTGGCTTACCCATCTCAATGTATTTGGCGGCATCCCGAATCATATTAAAACTGAAGTAAGCCGCATACAGACTAGATTTCAGTTTTTTCTTCATATGATTCAGCACATTGAACACCCTTGATTTATCAGAGTTTAACTGATCGCAGACACGCATGGCGATCACCAGTTTCTGTTTATATTTTTCCAGGCGGTGGTCTGACGCAACTTTTTCGTAGGTTCTTACCTGCTGCCTCTTAAAGCGATCGACCATGGTGAAATAGATGCGGAAAAAATTTTCACAGTTATAAACGCTGACACCATTGCTCACCAAGGACATGGCAGCTTCCTTGGCCGACATTTTCAGACCGCGAAACACCTCCTTTTGATTACTGGAATTGAGCAACATACCATTGGTACAAATGGCGGAAAGCATGTAAAGCGTTGGATTGTGGGGAAATTGTTTCTTAAGCTTATTAATCCTCGTTCTGGTGTTTCCGGGAGACTGGACGGCACTTTTACGCAGATCATTGATTTCATCCGGACTCAACGTTTTACGTTTGAAAATCCCCAAAATCCTCTTTTCATTTGTGGGATTGATCACCTTTTCAATTCGCCAGTACTCGTTTCTTCCGGGAATTGGAAGTGCCATTGCCTCCTTGATCTGTTTTAACAGTTCAGGATCAACACTAAAACTTGTTGAAGTCTTTTCCTGCTTTGAATCGTTTGCGGATTGATTGCTTTGATTTGCCTGCGTAGCCATATAGCTGCACACTCCAATTAATTTCTATTCTTACCTGCATTACTTTTAACCGGAATCTTCCCCCAAATGTGTGATTGGTAATTCGTTGCCCGAAAAAAAACCGGTTATGGGTATGGTGTCTTATGACGGATCAAATAGCAATAGTTTCATTTATTTATGATATTAGGTTTTTATGTAATTGGAAAGAAATATTCAACTACACGAGTGTGTTTTTGATTTGGTTTTGGCAAAATTAATCTGACGCCTATTTTTAAAATACTGATTTTAAAAAACTTTTTACCTCCGCCACAATAACAGGAACCGCATTCTTATATGTTGTTATCTATTCCTATTCAGTAAAAAATAGACCGGTCCTTTTTTAACTACCTGATGGAATCTTACAGTTAAGGCTTTTAAAAGGCCTTTAGAAATCAGTTAGGCAATTTTTAAAATTCTTGGTATAGCTATTTCAGAATGAGTTCATTCCTTTTCACGTGTCTAATTATCTCACCACACCATTACAGGAGACAGATGGACAAACGAATTCATTTAATTGTCAAAGGCAGAGTACAAGGCGTTTTTTTTCGAGATTATACCAGAAAAAAAGCGGCTTCACTGGGTCTTATCGGGACAGTGCGTAATCGCAACGACGGCAGTGTGGAAGTTTATGCCCAAGGCGATGAAAAGCTTTTAAATGAGCTGGAAAGCTGGTGCTGGCAAGGATCACCCATGTCCAGTGTTTCGGCCGTGGAAAAAAGGGAATTAAGCGAAACCCTATCATATTCAGGGTTTCAGGTTATATATTAGCAATCAATTTAAAATCAATATGAAAAAAATCCAAATCACCCTGCCCCAGGAAGATTACAGCTATTCTGTACATATTGGCTCTCAGATCATCAAAGAGAGCCTGGAAGATATCGTTGAGACCTATTCGGAATCCACATTATACGTGGTAACAAACTCCACAATCAAAGACCTGTATCCGGATCTTCCGGAAAAGATGATATCCGGCAAAATAGAAGTTAAAACCCTGGTTTTACCCGACGGGGAGAGCTTCAAAAACCTGGAAAACGTCTCTTCCATTTTGGATTTTCTGGCCCGGGGACATGCAAATAGAAAAAGCATTCTAATCGCGTTTGGGGGGGGAGTGATTGGTGACATGGCCGGTTTTGCGGCAGCCGTGTTTATGAGGGGTATTCGCTATATCCAAATACCAACAACGCTCCTTTCTCAGGTAGATAGCGGTATTGGAGGCAAGACCGGTGTCAATCATGAAATTGGTAAAAACATGATCGGCGCTTTTAAACAGCCATTAAGAACCATTATTGATATTGACGTTCTAAAAACCCTTCCCAGGAGGGAATTTATTGCTGGATACGCTGAACTTGTAAAACACGGATTCATTCGTAATCGTGCGTTGCTTGAGCATTTAAGCCAAAAATCAATTGACGGTCTGGTCTCCGACTCCTCTCATCTGATTGAAGCCATAAGAATGTCCTGCCAGGTAAAGGCAGATGTAGTGCAGGAAGATGAGAAAGAAGCCGGATTGAGAGCTATTCTGAATTTTGGGCACACCCTGGGTCATGTTTTGGAAACCGTTACAGAATACAAAACCATGCTCCATGGTGAGGCGGTGATCGTCGGGATGGATTTTGCCTCGTGGTGGTCGGTCAGGAGGGGCATTCTTCCCGAACAGGATTTCGAAACCATTCACGGCCATTTAAAACAACTGGAAATCAAACCAGAGATCGGGTCCATCAACAAGGATGAATTTATCGAAATCATTGCCCATGATAAAAAAGCGGTGTCAAAAGGGATCAAGTTTGTAGGGCTTACCGAAATCGGTTCAGCAACCATATGCGAGAACATCACCGCAGAAAGCCTTTGGCAGTCTTACCTGGAATACCTGACAACAGATAGCCTCCTTAACCTGACGCCTGTCTGATCCACAGAACATCACCGGCCGTTCTCATTTCAATTTGCCTGTCTCAGGAAACAAAGAATACCCCTCCTACGACCGGCAAATTCCTTCTAACCTTTTTGTTTCCTTTAGTCCGAGAATCCCTGGGAATGCCTCAACCTTTACAGCCGCTTATCATCGAGCTATCATATAGACAAACCATCCTTCCAAGACTTATGAATTGCTGCGATATAGCTTAATAAAAGCTCAATTAAGATTGTTAAGGATTTCTGCTAACCGGTATCTGAACGAAAATCAATTTAACCCGTGCCAATAAAAGCTTTAAAAGTAGCTTGGTAATCCGAAGTTTAGTGCTTTCAGCAGTCAGCGATCAATTCTCAGCCGGTTTTTTGTCTGTCATTGTCATGTTATAAGCTGAACGCTGAATGCCGGCGACTGACGGCACGTTAATCTTTAAACTGAATTCCCGCATCTGGTATAAGACTGGATAAGGGTTTTGCGATTTTCCATTCAGACACTAACTAAAAGACTGCTGTTTAATGACTGATACCCTGTCTGCTTCTCCAGAAAGTTATAAAATTATAATTATTGATGATACCAAG
>JAKSDL010000290.1 GCA_022360105.1 Pseudomonadota bacterium | reverse complement strand
GGAACGATCCTGCAGGGAAGCCACCGTTAAATCTCCACCCACATCCAGATCTAATTTTTCTTTGGCTTTTACTACCGCACCCGTCACATAGGTGTCTTCCTTGGAGGTAATAGAGATATTTTTACTGTTCAGACGACTGTTGTTGTAGGTAGCGGATTTGTTATCACTTTCACTGAAGTCCATGGAAGCGCTGTAACTGGGACCGCCGTGGGCCGACCAGGTATAGGTAAAATGAGCATGATCTTCGCTGGAGGAAGACTCAGATGTGTCCCTGGATGCAGCAATTTCCACTTCATTGGCATCGATGGCGATCTGCTCTTCTGCATTCAGGTTGCTGCCTTGAACCACCGCCCTGTTACCAGCATTGATTTCAATATTGGATGCAGCCAGGTTAGAGCCTACAGATCGGGTGGAGATCTCTTTGGCTTTTTTCACCACGGCATCGATATCCAATTGAATATCGGCATTAAAGCCATAGGTACTGGAGCTTTGTGTGGCGGCAATAACCTGGGAGGTCAAGTTACCAGTGGCCGAGACCACAGCAGCTGCGGTCAGAGTGACGCTGGCTGCATAAAAGCGTTCATCATCCCGGATATCATCCAGGTCTTCTTTTTCGATCCGTCCTGCTTTGTAGTTGCGTTCTGCTTCTTTCTTTTGGTCTTTGTAGTCATCATAGGCATCCTTTGCATTTTGCGCGGCTTTGATAGCCAGTTGCAAAGCTTCTGCTGCCTTGAGAACTTCCACGGCCTGGTGTTTGACATTGGCTGTGAGTTCAGCAGTACCTTTTTTAGAAGCAGATTTGGTTTCGGTGGTTTCCTTGGCTTCTTTAACCACCACATCATTTGAGGCGGTTAAGGAGATGGTGTCGGTGGCATTGAGGGTGGAACCTTCCACCAGGATATTGCCCTGGTCTTCCTTTTCACTGTTCGCTATGAGCTGAATGTTTTCACCATCCAGGTTAGAGCTTGATAGGGTAGTCTTTTTGGTGGAGGTGTCCGATTCTTCGTATTTGGCATCGGCGATTTTCAGGGTTAGCTTTTTATCCTTGAACTTTCCTGCTTTATGGGGTTGCAGGAGAGTATCCTTTAAATCCCCAAAACCGATCGATTTCTCTGTCTTTTTTGACCAGGTTTTTTCCTCGTTTTCGGCTGCTTTAACCGTGATATTCTGGGCTTCGCCGGAAATAGTTCCACCGGAAAGATTAGAGCCTTCCACCAGGATCTCCCGGTTGGATTTGAGGCTGACGTTGGCGCCACTGATGTTAGAGGCCACCGCGGTTTTGGTCATCTTGCCTTCAAGATTCTCTTCTTCGGAATAGAAATCGCCGTTTCTGAAGAGGCCCCCTTCCTTGGTTTTCTTTTCATAGAAATAACCATCGTGACCGGCTTTAATATTAAGGTTGTTGCCTGCATCCAGACTTAGGTTTTCTGTGGCCTGAAGGTTGGAGCCTACCACGTTAATATCACCTTCGGTGGTGACCAGTTCCATGTTGGCCGCTGACAGAGTGGAGGTTTTATTTTTGGAGGTAAAGCGTTCTTTGGAGGAGGACTTGCTGCTGAACATGTTACCAGACTTGGACTTCTTTTCGTAGTATGTCGTATCGTTGACTGATAACACATCGATCTGATCCGCCTGAATCTTCAGTTTGTCTTCAGCCGCAATCGAAGACCCTTCGATCTTGGCCCGGTTGGCTGCTTTCATATCCAGGCTGGCCACCTCGATACTCGATCCAATATGGGTCGTACTGGCTGTTTTAGTCCTTCCTCGTTTGGATGAACGTTTGTCTTGGATCGTTTCAATATTAATGTTTTCGGCATTTAGGGAAGCATTCTGAGCTAAAATTTTGGCTCCTTTGAAGGTAATATCTTTGCCTGTGCCTATAGAGAGCTTGTTTTTGGCATGCAGGGTGGCTGTGTCTCCGATGATGGTGCGCTTTACCATCATATCCTGTCGCCCTGCCTGGGCATGGGTTTCATGAATGAAGCTGCCCTCATCGCTCTTGATGGTAATATTATCCCCTTCAATCGAACCACTGAGGTTGGTAATATCGTTTTTAGCATGGAGGTTAATATCCTGTTGGGCAGAAAGGCTGCCCCCGAAATTAGCAATGGCGTCGGTTGCCACAATATCAATACTGTCACCTGCTTCCATGGCACCGGAGTTAATCAGGTTGTCTACCTGAACAGTGACGTTGTCACCGGCAATGATCTTGGCATCACCGGATAGGGCATAATTATGGTTGTTGGCCAGGTAAACAACAGGCACCAGCACGCGGTTCCCCTGGACAATTTTCTCTTCCATCCAGACAATATCGGATGTCAAAGAGTTGATTTGATCCTTTGATAGGGAAACTCCTGCAACCAAATTCAAATCGTTGGAAGCATTCAGGGCGTTTTCCATCAGGTATTTAAACTGGTCATAGTCATTTTTAAGGTATTGGTTTAAATACCGTCTGCCGGTCTGTTTAAAGATGGATTCCCGGACCAGTTTGTTCTCATAGAAAGCATCTCCGATGCGCTTGATGGTTGCCGCCGGATCGAAACCCAGGCTTTTCATCATGTAATCTGAGCTGATGAAATTCGCATACAGAGCAAATTCGGGATTAGTTTCAATCAGGTAATCAGAATCAGGATCTTCTGAACGCACAAACAGGCCGTAAGGGCCTTGAGGTAAAGGGATGTCATAAGCATTAGGATCAACGGAGGTGTCTTTGGTGGCTGCATTTTGGGTATCGCTGGTTTGGGCCGTGCGGTCTGTTAGAGCCACACCCGATTTTTTTTCTCCGTTGCCCACTGTAGTGCCAATGATGCTAAGGTCGCCACCTGCTTGGATGGTAGAGGAAACACGGTCTACTACTATGGTATGTTGAGATTGAGTCTTTGAATGAGTATATTGCCAGGGTCCCCAGCTAGTGCAATGCTTATCGTGAGAACTTTTACATCGAGATTTATAATATTTATCGTAGAGAGTTGTGGTTTGAAAGGCGTCGAGGGAATTATTAGTCAATTTGGTGGTTGAGATATTTACATCCTTGTTAGCTGCCAACAAAGAAAAATGATTATTTATAATATCTCCATCAATGATCAAATCACTCCCAGACAGGATTTTTGATGTTTGAGGTATATTCGTAATCGATTCAGTGTTAACACTATTAATACGTTCAAAATCAGTAGAAGTATAGGTCCCTGCATTTTCTGATGGAGTCCAAATTCTTCTAATTATTGTATCGGAGGTAGAGGATGTCTTAGTAGGAGTATCCTTAATATTCTGCAGATCCTTAGTCCAGATCGTCATATCGCCGTTGTAGGTCTCAATCGTGGCCTTGTTGTTGACGATCTTGTTAGCTTTACTATTGGAGTTGACACCCGCCAGAGTCATGTTCTCCAAGGCAAAGATATTGGCGTCCATATGGTTGGTCAGAGTGCCTGTGGTAAAGAGGTTAATATCCCCGCCGCTGAACAGGGTCTGGTAGTTGTTCAGGGTATTAGTGTTGGTGGTTAGGGTTTGAGCCGAAGCAATGCTGGCGTTATTGTTTAAAGTATTAGCATTAACAGTGAGTTGCTCTTGGGCACTGAGGCGGCTGTTATTGGTGAGAGTGCCGCTAGTGGTCAGGGTCAGGTCTTTATTGGCCAGGATATCGGCATCATTGGTGATATAGTCGGTAGCTTCAATGTTCAGATCCCCATTGGATTGGATCTGAGAAGAAGCGATGTTGTTTAAAGCTTTGAGTTTGAGTTTGAGGGTTTCGTTGGCATAGAGACTGGAGTTGTCCAGATCGATGGTTTGAGAATCGATGCTTAAAGTTTTGTTGGCTTCGATGTTTCCATCGGTATTATTCAGGTGGTTAGTGGTAATAGCGACACTTTCGCCACCTTTGATGGTTCCCTGGCTGTTGTTCAGGTTGGTGGCGTTGATGGCCCGGGCGGCAATTTCTGCATTCGTGTTGGTAATGTTGTCCGCGTTTAAGGTGCCCGTTGCAATCTTATTTTGATTGATCAGTTCGGTGTTATGCAGTTCGATGGTTCCTGTATAGTTGGCAGTGCCATCTTTATTGATCCCTGCCATCAGGGTGCCCTGGTTGGTGAAGGCATTGCCTGAGGTGAGATGTATCTCTTTTTCGGAAGCGACGGTAGTGGTATTAGCTGTTGTTATGTCTGTTTTTGCATTGAGATTCGTAGCATTGCCGCTATGAGAAGTACCTTGCAGAGCAATCTCATCATTGGTCGAGGTGACGGTGATATCAGTCTTGGCTGCCAGATCGTTGAGTTGGATTTTACCATCAGCCGTGATGGTGATATCACCGGTAGAGGCTAAAACTTCAGGAGGCAGGTTGACGCCTACCCCTTTATCAGTTCCCACCAGGGTGATGCGGTTGGTATACATCCCGCCCAGGGCAGAGGAATCGAGCATGACCTGGTCGGGTTGAGCCGGTGTGGTGGATTGGGCCGTGGCCTGTTTGGTTTGATAATCAATCTTGTTGGAACCCAGGGTCACGTTTAGATCTTGGGCATGGATCTTGGCATTGAGTTGTAAGGATTTGGTATAGATATAGGTGGCCTGTTGGGTTTTGGTATGAAGGCCGTCTCCTTCTATTAAGATATCCCCCTGGTTGATACTGAAGGAATCGATCTGACCACCATCAATGTTGGCTTGTCCGGTGGAAAAGGTAATGTTGGGAACATTAATAAAACCTGCCCCGTTCATGCTGATCCCGTTGGGATTAACCAACACCAGATCGGCGGATTGACCGGCCACTTCGGTAAACCCATTTAAATGGGATCGTGAATTACTAGTGACCTCATTGAGTATGACCTTGGCAGAGCCTGAGCTGAGGTTCCTGTTGCCATAAATATACCCACCCAACTGGGTCTTGACCGCTGATTGGTCGGCGTTGTTGAGGATGACGCCCTGCTTGCTGACGTTGTATTTTTTGAACTTATTGTGGGAAAGCCCCCTCGAAGAGGGTTTGGCAATGTTGACAATGGTCACCCCGTTGCGGGCTTTGTCCAGCTTGGTTTGCGTTGTTCCATCGGTTTCAATGCCTTCGGCATAGGCCAGGTTGAAAAAAACCTGGGAGTAAACCAGACAAAAGGATAGGAAGATGGAAAACCATTGTTTTAGCGTAGTCATAACGTTTAGCGGGGTTAGGTTGAAGGCTGAAGGGTTTATTGAGTCGCTTTGCTCCGCCTTTATATAATTAGCTACATTTTTGCTTTATCGGTTTTTTCCGAACCGATTGTGATGGTGAACATCTTGTTGTTTTTTGTGCAAAAGTTTTAGCACGTGAAAGACGAAAACTCCAATCTACCAAAAATATCAGATAACATATTGATACAACATGGAAATAAATGCCGAACAAGAATTCAGTTTTTTCGATGAATTCGTAGAGTCATTGTAAACGTTTTAACCAAACTGAAAGAGGTTGGTTGATGGGCATCAAGATAAAGATCTAATCGAATGATGCCGCTTTTAACTGAATTGATCCGAGATCGGGGAACCATAGGGGAATCCCTATGGTTCCGGCCCTAATCTAATGATTT
>JAKSDL010000296.1 GCA_022360105.1 Pseudomonadota bacterium | reverse complement strand
GAAAGATAGCAGCTTTACCCTTGAAGTGTGCACCAATTTAATCAACTTCTTTCAAACCAGTTACGAGTTTGTTTTAAAAATTCACGATCTCGCGGAAGATGCTCCACTCCTGGAAATCAATAATCTAAATGTTGGGAATCCGATTTTCATTGAATTGCTGGTACCAACCAATTTTGAAAGCAGTTTTAACAGATTTTTGGGATATTTGTCTGTGGACGTTTTAAAGAGGGAAACGCTGGTTAAGTTTGTTATGGAAATCGTCCGATTGCAGCAAGGAAAGGAGATCCCAAAAACGGCCATTACGAATTTCCAAAAGAAGATTGCAAAAATGCTTAATCAACTTCCTGAAGGAGGCTATTTCTCAATCAACGCAGAGGATAGCGAGGACAGTGTGAAGTTGTTGAGTTCCATGTGCGATGAAATGGACAGGTTGAAGGTTGAATACAAGGATTTACTGACTGGATCAACCAATCGACTTGCCCGAAACAAGCAACCTCTCGCAAATCTCTCTCCAATTGCAAAAAAAACGAGCCCGGAAACCGGAGATAAAATAGAAAAGGCTTCGCTTGATCAAAAACCACCATCAACAGCAAGTTCCTCAAAAAAGGAGCCCAAAAAAGATCAGAGTGAGTCGACTGTGAAGATAAATGTCAAAAACAAAGAGCACATTCAATACTTGACCTCATGATCCCCGCTTTGCTATTCGGTTCATACCTGATATACGGCTGACCTGCATTTTAAAGTGCACGGTCGCCATTGCAGTAAATAATTTACCTAATGAACCTCCGACACTTCAAAAGCCATATAAATCCAGCGTACTTGGCCGGAGACCTGCATTGATGAAAAGAATTATTAGTGATATTGGTATAGTTTGAAATGGAGAAAGGCAGGGAACAAAGAAAGCAGCGGTAGATACTGCCATTCGATTAACCATTTGGAGTAAAACATGTCGCCTAAGCAAGACAAAAAAATCAAAGAATTACATTCACGAATTCAAGAGATCCCAATAGCCATAGTCGGGATGTCAGCTATTTTCCCGGAATCAAAAAATTTACAGGCATATTGGGACAATATTGTCAAAGAGGTCGACTGTATCATCGATGTTCCTGAAACCCGCTGGAATTTGGAAGACTACTATGATCCTGATCCCGAAAAAGAAGACAAAACCTACTGTAAACGTGGCGGATTTATTCCTGAGATAGATTTTGATCCAATGGAATTCGGCCTTCCCCCCAACATTCTGGAAGTTACCGATGTTCACCAGCTCCTTTCTCTTGTTTTGGCGAAGGAGGTATTGCGAGATGGCGGATATGAAAACGCCTCCGACGAATTAAGACAAAATATCGGTGTCATCCTGGGTGTTGGTGGTGGGCAGAAGATGATGATACCGCTGGTTTCCAGGCTTCAATACCCTGTTTGGGAACGGGTGTTAAAGAACGCAGGTGTTTCCGATGGCGATACCTCAAAAATCGTTGAAAAAATTAAAAAAGCATATGTTGGATGGGAAGAAAACGCCTTCCCGGGCGCATTAGGCAATGTTATTGCCGGCAGAATAGCCAATAGATTGGATTTAGGCGGTACAAACAGCGTTGTAGATGCAGCGTGTGCGAGCTCTCTCAGTGGTATTCGCATGGCAATCAGCGAGTTGCTGGAATACAGAGCTGACATGATGATCACAGGTGGGGTAGACACCGATAACTCACCCTACATGTATCTATGCTTCAGCAAAACCCAGGCTTTCACAGCTGCCGATAAATCAACCCCATTTAGTGCTAATTCCGACGGTATGATCATGGGCGAAGGTATCGGGATGCTGTTGTTAAAACGATTGAAAGATGCCGAGAG
>JAKSDL010000806.1 GCA_022360105.1 Pseudomonadota bacterium | reverse complement strand
GCTTTTGTACTCGTAGGTAATATGACCTTCGGTATAAACATCCTCTACCCAGTCTCCCCTGGCATAACTCCCGAAAAGAATGATCATTTCGGCTTTCTTTTTGGCAGCGCTACGGATGATATTAACAATTTCTTTTAGTTCTTCCTTTTTATGTTTCGGAAGATGTCCCATTGACTTTTTCATACGAGATATCTGTCAGTTTTTTGCACGAGCCGGTTAACCTGTAGGTGAGAAGGATCTTTTTTTTCCCTTAACCCTTTAAATATGCTTCAAAAAGCTTTCTGACCACCCATAAAAAGAGAAAAAAAAAGGTTCGGGTTTTCATTTGTTCAACCTGGTTTCATGGGCCGATGAGCATCAGGCTTCAATTAAACAATCACGCAAGGCTTATGACGAAAAAAGAAAGGGGTCTGAAAGGGGGTCAGGTCTTCTTTTGACTTATGTTTGTGGTTTTGCTACAAAGCAACAATGAGTGACTTTTCAGCTTGATTTTTGGACCAATAGCCTGATTTGAAAGACAATCCCGATTCTCTTAACTAAATGACATTGTGCTTTACGGGTCCCCGTGTGATATACCTATTAAGTAAACGTTTAGAGTTCTTATGGTAGAATGGATCAACTTTATTAAATTATACCAGCAGTAAGCAGTTTGCTTTACATCCTGGTTTTACCTGATCACTTTTTATTTGAAATATCATGGGTATCGCAGCAGATATAGCCATCATCATTGTTGCCGCGCTTGTTGGGGGATCAATCGCACAAAAACTTAATCAACCCCTGATTTTAGGATATATTTTAGCCGGTGTTCTCGTAGGTCCCTATACCGGATTGATCACAATAACTGAGGTTCATGATATTGAACTCCTGGCGGAAATTGGCGTAGCGCTTCTGCTCTTCGCTTTGGGAGTTGAGTTTTCATTCAGTGAATTGAAACCGGTCCGTTGGGTGGCTCTGATTGGCACGCCCATTCAAATGACACTGACAATAGTCTACGGCTACGTGGTCGGACGCATATTAGGTTGGGACCTTACTTCGGCTATTTGGATAGGTGCGCTCATCTCAATTTCCAGTACTATGGTGGTTTTAAAAACGCTGGCTAACCGAGGGCTAATGGGGTCGCTTTCCAGCCGAGTGATGATTGGGATGTTGATTGTACAGGACCTGGCTATCATCCCCTTGATTATTATATTGCCATTGTTAAAAGATCTAGGCAGTGGACTACCCATCCTGGGTTTGGCTATCTTAAAAGCCGGAGGTTTCCTACTGGTAATGGTTTTAGCAGGCACTCGGATTATCCCCTATATTATGAAGTTGATTGCCGGCAGCAACTCCCGTGAACTCTTTCTTCTGGCAACCACAGCCATTGCCCTGGGAGTGGGATATGCTACCTATTTAGTTGGGTTGTCCTTTGCATTCGGAGCTTTTGTCGCGGGAATGGTGATCAGTGAATCGGAATACAACCACCAGGCACTGAGTGATATCGTACCGTTGCGAGACGTATTCGGTATGCTGTTTTTCGTCTCTGTCGGGATGCTGATAGACCCAAGCTATCTCTTCACCAACCTGGGGAATGTCCTGCTGCTTGTCTTTTTCGTGGTTATCGGCAAAGGTATCATATTTGGTATTCTGGTCCGCATTTTCGGGTATTACAACATCATGCCAATAGCAGTTGGTTTGGGACTATCCCAGATCGGCGAATTCTCCTTTGTATTGGCACGCGTTGGGATAAGTACCCAATCGATCAGTGAGGATCTTTATGCCCTGATGTTGACCGCTTCAGTTGTAACCATGATATTGACCCCCTTCCTTGCTTCACTGGCTGGGCCGATCTATAAACTAAGAAAGCGCATGTTTAATCATGAATCGGTACAAACCATCAATATTCCGGAAACAGGTCTGCGTAATCATGTCGTGATTGCCGGAGGTGGTCGGGTTGGTCAAAACATCGCAAAAGCATTGCATCACCTCAATATACCTTACCTTATTATTGAACTGGACTCCCGCCGGGTCAGCGAACTCAATGATAACGAAAGTCCGATGGTTTTTGGTGATGCCAGCCAGCCAATTGTGTTGGAAGCCGCATCAGTGGAACATTCACGTCTTCTACTGATAACAACACCTTCAATTATTGTTACTCGGACTATCTCAACGCTATCTCACAATCTAAATCCAGGTTTGTGCATCATCGCACGATGCGGGGAACAAGACCAGATGAAATCATTGCACGACCTGGGTGTCAGCGAGGTTGTACTGCCAGCGTTTGAAGCCGGACTGGAGATTACACGACAGGCGTTGCAACGTCTGGGGGTACCTCCTATGAAAATCCTGGAATTTACCAACAGCCTCAGGCGCGGTGTTCATGCTCCAGAAGGAGACTCGGAGCAGGATTACAGAATTTTGTCCAACTTACGTCGTGCTTCGGATCTTTTGGAACTCAACTGGGTTTCGGTCGATGAAGACAGTCCCCTGATTGGTAATACCTTAAAGACTTTGGAAATCAGAAAAAGAATGGGCGTATCCATCGTTGGTGTAATTCACGGTAGAGATGTACTTCCAAATCCGGATCTGGATTATCGCTTTGAGTCCAATGACCTTCTGGCAGTCATGGGAAATCCCGAGCAATTGTCGACGTTCCAACAATTTAATCACCCTGAGGGACAGGAATCTCTCTAAAAAGCAGTATAACAGAGACCACCGCAAGATCGGGGGTCAGGTCTTTCAAGATCGGGGGTCAGGTCTTTCATTTTGACATTTTGGAGTCGGTTTGATCTGACACCACGTGAAGTCGTCAGCAATGAGGAACACTATAGAATGTCCCCGATTAGGGAATGAAAACCGGCCAGAGTTGGCAGTTATTCCGGTAATTGATAGTGTAACCCCCAGCCGATGCCGAATTTGTCAATGAGGTCGCCATAGACAGCGTTCCAGAACATCTTATCCACCGGCATATTGACCCTGCCTCCTACCGAGAGGGCTTCAAAAGCTTTGCGGAGCTCATCTTCGGAGTCGAATACCATATGCAAGAAGACGTTGTTGCCGAAGGTTTCCTTTCCATCTTCAATGGAATCCGACAAGTAGATAGTCACATCTTCGCTGATGAAGAGTGACCCATGCATAACCTTGTTTTGCCAAGTATCACTTATCGGCATCTTAGGATTCGGTGGCATCTCGCTCCAGCGATTAATTTCGATCTTTCCTCCAAAAATGCTTTGGTAAAAGTTCATTGCTTCCTCGGCATTGCCGGACAAATTGATATAGGGGATCAGTTTCATGGTTATTTCTCCTGATTGGTTTATACTACTAAAATATCGTTTTGATGCCGGGAAAGCAATTTGATTTGGGAATATTGCTACCTTCACGCCGCCTCTTCCGTTTTTTCCGGTTTAATTTCAAATGCGTCGATGTTCTTTTAATGAGGTACGTAGTTGACAGATTGAAATTTGAAATGGAGTGATGAAGTAAATGGCAGTATATCAACTACGTTCCCTAATTCACTGCCCACATTTCTGCGGAAGTCTTTGAAAGGCCAGGATCGTTATGAAACGTTCTTTGTTATCCAAAATAATAGATAAAAAATGGCTGTTGATTTTCCTTATTATCAGCACGGCTGGATTTATCTGGATAATGGGAACCACCTCCTACATGGTAAATGTCGAAAATACTCGATATGTCGCGTCCGGAGCTGACGCTTTCGGCATCAGTCATAGTTGTCTGACAGGTTACCTTGCAGCCACCCATTTAGCGATAAAGGGAGCTGACAACATTTATGAAGCAAGACATTATAGTGAAGCTGCGGCCTGGGGTAAGAAACCCACACCCATTCATCATTCTGCAGGTGACCGTTTTAGAATCGACGAATATCACTACCCACCACCTTTTTTGATATTGCCTTATGGAATGATCCAAGTTTTTGGGGATTTTTTCACAATTCGAACAGTATGGTTTTTTCTATCTATTACCTTGGTAGTCTCGGCTTTGGGATGGGTCTTATTCTGGTGCGGTGGCTTTCGATTCCAAAAACAACTTCTCATTCTTCCTGCACTGTTTTTAGCGCCATCGGTGCACATGGCGCTTCAAATTAGCAATATTCATATCTTAATTATTGCTCTTGGCATCATTTCTATGATTGCATTCGAGAAACAATGGAATGTGATGGGTGGAGCTATTCTGGGATTTGCAGTTGTCGCAAAAATCTGGCCGGCTGTTTTGATAGCCTATTTGGTGTTTCAAAGGCGCTGGAAGCCCGTTTTGTGGTGTAGTATTGCTATGGTTGCCTACTCAGCTTTGGCATGGTTCATTTTTGGCTCTAAACCTTATGTGGATTTTTTCTTTTATGAACTCCCAAGAATCTCCAGTGGTGAAGCCTTTGGGTTTATTGGATGGTATTCACAAGTGATTACCATCAATATGTCAGTATTTGGAATACCTCATAAACTATATGCGCTAGGCCTGCTTTCATCTCTACCGAAACTTATCTCCCCTTATCTGGCCTGGGGTTATACTTTGCTTATCCTAATGACAGTCGCATTTTTCTCTTTTCGCAGAGAAAACCTGCAAGTTTCCGATGACCAGAAGAACTTGATGAAAGTACAACTGTGGTTTGTACTACTGACGTTAGCCCAGCTTCGAAGTCCGTTTCTTCCCTGGCATTATGGAATTGTGACAACTCTTTGGCTCTTACTGTTATTGGGGGCTCAGATTAAGGGGTTGAAAGGCATCGTGATACTTTTCTGCTGGCTGGGTTTGTCGGTCAATACACCCATCGGAATCATTAATGACATCCGGGAGTTAAATACCGTTTATACGCTGGTCGCCTCTATCATTCAGACCCTCATAATATTTTTTGCACTCTATAGCTATTGGAATAGATCCGATTGGAGTTTTCATAACAGCCAACCGCCGGCAAGTTGAATCGACGCGAAATCGGGTCGGACCAGCGCGGTAAGTGGTAAACGTTTACTTAGTGCCTGAACGGAAACCCCATCAAGCTTTACCATTTGGGATTTTATCAAGAGATTTCTACTGCAAAGTATAGTGCTTTCAGCCATCAGCGGTCAGCTTATGCTTTTTACTTGGCCTGAATACCAAATTGAATAGATTTCAAAAATTTTTATAATTTAACCAGGCCTTGAAAAAAGGATTAGTAAAGCGATACTCCCGGTCTACTTTGAAAATGATTCTTTTTTTTAGTAATTTTTCCAATGCTTTTTTGACCGTTGACGGTTGAGAAATACCGGTTCCTTGAAGAAATGAAGAGGACATGGGAGCTGAACCACCAAGTCGCGCTAATCCCAGCAGGCAAGTTTGCTGAATATGAGTCAGCTCGGCCATGATCAATTCATAGGATTTTGATTCACGAGAGAAAATTAAATCAAACCCAACTACCAGGTGGGAATCAGTCACCTGCTCGCCATCTTCAGTCACACTCCATAAGGCTTCACATAATTGCTGAATGTCTCCGCAAATATCATCTGTGATATCAAAAATCTGATGAATCACCTTTTCTGATATTGTTCTATCGCCCAAGGCAAATTTCTGCTGCAAAAACGAAGAAAATTCTTTTTGCGGAAGCGGTCCAACGGTTAGAGGGATAGCTGATTTAAACAAAGGTGAATCGGGGTGGGTGAAGATCTGATCCATCTTTTTTCGAATGCTTCCGGCAAACACATAAGGAACGCTATCATGATACTGAATTTTTGATCTTAATATAGCCTGCGTTTCTTCGGTATCAGTCAGGTTCAATATGTCCTGAAATTCGTCAAAAACAACCACCACCTTCCTTTTTCCTTGCAGTTTCAGTATTAAATCAAATACTTCTTCTAATGACGCAGGTGTGAGTCTTATCGCCGGATCAAGTGTAATAGTCGGTAGCTGCGTTATGGGATCAATTCCGATTTGCGGACGTATTGATGAAAGCTGCTTTAATATTCGATTCAATAGATTGCTTTTTGCTTCCAGGCTGATGATTGCCTTGATGATTCTTTGACAAAAATCGTGTGAGGTTTTGACCCCCATAAAATCAACAAAAAGTGGGCGATAATCAGGAGCTCTTTGGATGGTTTCATATATGAGAGAGGTTTTTCCAATTCGGCGCTCACCTTGAACGAGAACATTCTGTGGCGTTTTAATGAACCGAGTCAGTTGCCGTACCAGGTCTTCTCTTCCGCAAAATTGGTCTCCACTAACAACTTTCCCATAAGTAAATGGTATCATTTTCTTTTTTGATTAATTTTCAAAAAAAAACAAGCTTTGAATTGATCAATTATGCCATATAGTATTATACAAGTTAGCGTAATGCTATATGGTGCAGTTTTTCTTGTCAAATTCCACAAATGAGGGACTTTCTGATTTTATATACAACGTAGTCGATAAATTGAAATTTGAAATGGAGTGACGAATCAAATGTCAACATTTCAACTACGTCCCCTCAACGCTCAAAAAAACATCAATGCTCCGAAGCCATGTTTGACGATTGGCACATCATAGTCGATCAGGCTCTCACCATAACCATTCCAGTACTGAAAATACCAGTTGAGATAACATCTAAAAACCAGATCAATTTGAATGGCTTTTTTCCGGGCCCAAATTGAAACATATCCCCTGGTTTTATTCTTCTTTCTATAGTTGTATCTGATTCTCGCTTCCCAGGATCCGTAATAATCGTCTATGTCAGAGTTATCTTCGCTGAGAGCGATCCACGTTATGCCTTTCACATAGAGATCCCACGTCTCGGAGAAGTTAATCGAGCCCTCAACAAACAGTCGGTTTGCGGAGCGATTTATCGTCCTTCCGGGGTGGGGGTTGTATATATCATGGGTCGTATCTTCTTCTCCATTGGATTCATGCTCATAACCAAGGTTCATCAGCAGATTTTTGTTGATGTTAAAATTAAAATAGAAACCCGGATTGTAATTATGTTCTCGAAACGAGTGGGAGTTCCGACTGCCATTGTCTTGTTCACGATCATCAAAAACCTGCCAGAAAGACTTTTGAGTATAAAACACAATCGGAGCCCATCTTTTTTTAAAAAGTCTGGCCTGAACACTAATTTGAAATTTAAGTTCTCTGTCCAAGCGGTTATCAACGCTGTCAGAGACTGTGTAGAGGATGTAATTCTCTTTATAGTTGATAGGCAAAGGTTCCAGTTCGTCATTCTCTTCGTCACAACACCCGGTAACTGCTTCTTGACTAGCTTCAGTCGCTTCATAGTCTTCTATGCCGTCCGGCTTTGATTTCTCATTTTCAGCTGACATCAAGTCAAGTGATCCCCAGCAGGCTAAGATGATTAACCAACATAAAACCTTTTTCATTGTCTGCTTTTGAATTGGTTTGAATGGTTGAGACGATAGGGATCCTAATGAGAAAAGATTGATCATCCGGATTGAGGTTTCAGTTGACCCTATCGATAAAGTTAAATGAATGAATTAGTTACGATTACCGGACACGATATATCCGGTATCTGGAGTTGTCAAAAAGAAAAGTGCACGGGTATTCAACTCTTCCTTAAAAAAGTAGAAAAAAAGGGGTCAGATCTTCTTTTGACTTTTCTTTCCAGCTTTGAGTTGGTCCTTTAGTAAGTATGGAAAGTCAAAAGAAGCCTCCCTTTTCTTATTAACAAATGATTCCGGTGGATGTTTTTCTCCGCTGTGCTTTGTAAAACACCACTGAGACTGGCATTCGATTAGAAGAATTACCTGTACAACTTACTGGACAAATCAATGGTTATCTCCTAGACTTGTACCATAAACAGAACAAGAATGGAGGTCATAATGAGAGTAGTCAATTTTAGTGAAGCAAGAAACAACTTGAAATCGGTACTGGATCAAGTCACTGATGACGCAGATTATACAGTCATTACTCGCCGAGATGCAGAAGACGCGGTAGTCATGTCACTGGATACTTTTAACAGTTTCATGGAGACATTCCATCTTCTCAAATCCCCGGCAAATGCCGAGCATCTGGCAAAATCTATCGCTCAATACAAAAAAGGTGAAACAAAGGAAAGAGAGTTGATTGATGAGTAAAAAACTGGCTTGGACTGATGAAGCATGGAAAGACTATTTGTATTGGCAAACCCAGGATAAAAAGACACTTAAGCGCATCAATAAACTTATTGCTGATGTAAAACGGGACCCTTTTCAAGGAATTGGTAAACCGGAACCCCTCAAAGAAAATTTATCCGGGTTCCGGTCTAGAAGAACTGATGACACTAATCGACTTGTGTATGCGGTGGATAAAGAATCTATCACCATCATTTCTTGCAGGTATCATTACTAAAATTGAACAAAGCAATTAAGCAAGCCGCATCACAAATGGATCAGGTCTTTCGTTTTGACACTTAAGGGTCGTGGAGTCGGATTGATTCGACTCCGTGTGAAGTCGTGTTTTTCTATTCTTTTAGAATACCCCGTTTGAATTTTGGATATTACCTCCAGTCAGCCAAACATAGAGTCGCATGAATCCGTCGATCGGCTGAATAGCATCCCAATGTTCCACAATTTTCCCATCCTTGATCTTCCAGGTATCTATTACATTGAAACCCTTTTTGTCGTTCCCACGGTGTTTCCGCTTTATTGTGGCGTGTGAGTGAAACACTATTTGGTCCCCGTCTGCCAATATGCGTTTAACGTCGTAGGTATATTCCGGAAATCTTTTCGCAAAATTTTGGACAAAATGAACTAAGGCATTTAAGCCATCGGGGATACCTCTATTATGCTGAATGTATTCATCGTTGCCATAGGTCTTTAAAACATAATCAAAATCGTGATTGTTCATTAGCTTTTGAATAAAATCTGTAATGAGTTCTGCATTTTCGGTCTCCTCTTTGGACCAGTGTGCTTGTTTTAACGACTCAAAGTCTATTTGTAGTTTTTCCATTTTAGGCTCCATTATTTGTGTGACGAATTTAATCCTTGAGTGAGTTACGTTTATTTATTATGGTATAAAAAAGTAACTTACATAATAAGAAGGCACCTAAATGTAACCAAGTAACATTTTGATAACCTTTAATGCGTTTAGAGAAACATGGTAGCGAAAAACAAATCAGGAAGAAGAGTATTTGAAAACAATGATGAATGCCCGATTCGTAATGTCGTAGCTCAAATTGGTGATAAGT
>JAKSDL010000863.1 GCA_022360105.1 Pseudomonadota bacterium | reverse complement strand
TGAACTAACCCAAGCAGAAGCAGAAGCTCTGGCTGATGTTCCCGGTATTCTGAAAATACAAAAGGATGAACTCAGGCAACTGCATCGTAGCAAGGAACCGCTTCTGAGATATGCTCAGCCTTCCAACAATTCAATCTGGCTAATTGTTGCCTTGTCACTGTCAGTGGTCACTCTGCTCACTGCCTGGATTCTGGTAAGAAAGAACATCCTGGGACGCAGGCTCGCGCTCTTTTCTTCCTTTTTTATCGTGAGTGGATTTATTTTAGTAGGATGCCACGAAGGTGGTTATACCTGGATCGGCGCTCCGCAAGTTTGGAAAGGTGTTGGAGATGTCCCCGGAACCATGGGTGAAGGTGTGGTTGTCGGTGTTATCGATTCGGGAATTAATCCTGTCAGTGACTCCTTTGCAGCAACAGGTGATGACGGATACACCCACACAAATCCCAAAGGAAAATATTTTGGTGTCTGCGATCCTGCAGAAACCGTGTATGATCCCACGTTCCCTTGTAACGATAAGCTGATTGGTGCCTGGGGATATCCACCAGTGAACAATGGAAATCCAAGAGATATTGATGGCCACGGTTCTCACACTGCCGGTACCAGTGCTGGAAACGTTGTTTTCAACGCAACGGTAGTTACACCAAACGGCAAGGAACTTACCAAAACCATTGCCGGTGTTTCTCCTCATTCAAATGTTATTGCCTACTCCGTTTGTGCGGAAGAGGGATGTTATCTCAGTGCTATCCTGGGCGCAATCAACCAGGCTATTCTGGATGGTGTTGATGTTATTAACTACTCCATTGGTGGTGGTTCCAGTGATCCCTGGGCGGATTTTGACTCCTTATCGTTTCTCTCTGCCATGGATGCAGGAATTTTTGTTGCTACCTCTGCAGGTAACGGCGGTCCGTTAGCAGAAACCCTGGGCTCTCCGGCTGATGCTCCTTGGATTACAGCAGTAGCTGCCAGTTCACATAATTTGCAGTACGAAAACTGGCTGGTGAAGATGACCGGTGGTGACACCCCTGCTCCCTCAAACATCAAAGGTCATAGCGTCACGATTGGATATGGTCCTGCACCCATCGTTGATGCTGCTGATTTTGGTAACCCGGCTTGTGAACCAGGTTTATTCACAGCACCATTTAACGGAGAAATCGTGCTTTGCAACCATGTAGGTTCAACAGCTCGTTATGCCAGAGGTGAAGCTGTCCGGGATAATGGCGGTGGTGCCATGGTTCTCAACATCCCACCGGAATCACCGGATGGAATCGGATATTTTATGACAGATAGTCATGCACTTCCGGCCACTCATATCCTGAATACGGATGCAGAGGTGGTTCGTACCTGGTTATCCACTGGCACTGGCCATCAGGCAAAATTAACCGGAACTTTCAAAGTGCTGAATGACAACGAAGGTGATGTCCTGGCATATTTCAGTTCCAGGGGAGCTGACCCCGCGGTACCCAGCATTGTAAAACCAAACATCACTGCTCCCGGGCGAGCGATCTTTGCCGCTTATCACGAGGCGTATAGTCCTGCCGATCAGGATTATAACATCATTCGCGGAACTTCCATGTCCAGTCCCCACATTGCTGGTGCCGGAGCTTTGTTAACAGCAGCTCATCCGGACTGGAGTCCAATGCAAATTCAATCCGCAATGATGTCAACCGCTGTATTGGTTAACAACACCAAGGAAGATGGCGTCAGACCGGTTGATCCTTTTGACGTTGGTGCCGGAAGAATTGAACTTCCTGCCGCTGTGACAGCAGGACTGGTTCTGAACGAAACTACCGGTAATTTCCTGGCTCAAGATCCTTATGTTGGTGGTGATCCATCAACACTGAACCTGGCAAGCTTAGGCCAGGAAAGCTGTGTGGTTGGATGTAGCTGGACCAGAACTGTTCAAAATGCCTCCAACAACATAACAACCTGGGATCTTGTACCATCTCCCGGAGTAACTGCAGTTCCCAGTACGTTTACATTAAATCCCGGGGATACACAGGCAGTGACAGTAAGTTTTGACGTATCTGCAGCAACTATCGGCTCATGGGAGTTTGCGGAAGTGCGTTTTATTGAAATGAATGGTCTGGCACCTGATTTCCATATGCCGATTGCAGCGTTACCTGCAAACAGCAATCTACCGGGTTCAGTGGAAGTCTCTACCTCCACGGAGGCAGGTACATTCTCGCTGACAAATCTAAAGGCGATCGAGATCACCAGTGCTGCATTGAACAGTGCAGGTCTGGCTCAAGGAGTTCCGACCACAAACGCGTTGGTCTCTGACCCAACCAATGGCGATCCTTTTGACGCTTTCACCAATCCTGCGACAGATGGAGCTTTCTTTTTCACCATAACGGTTCCTGCCGGTGCACAAAGACTGGTAACTGAAATCACAGAATCCGATTCAAATGACCTGGATCTGTTTGTCGGTGTCGGTCCTACTCCAGGCTGGGCTACGTTGTTGGCATATGGAGCAACAGGAAGTTGGGATGAGTATGTAAATATTGCTAATCCGGCAGCCGGAACTTATTGGATTCTGGTTCAGAATTGGGAAGGCGGACATGTAACTCCACAAGCTCTAAAAGTATTCGCTGCTGTTGTAGCAGGTGATGAAGGCAATTTCACTGTTAATGTGCCTGCAAATCAACCAGCCGGTGTTCCTTTTTCAATTGACTTGAACTACACCCTCACAGGTTCTGCTGCAGGTGATAGGTTCTACGGATATTTTGACCTGGGAACAGATCCCGGAAATCCGGGAAATCTGGGTTCTGTCAATGTTGATTTAATCAGGAACTAATCGAGTAATAATTCCTCTGTACATTCCAGGGGAACTGCTAACAAAAAAGGGGACTTTCATAGTTAATTATGAAAGTCCCCTTTTCTTTTTGAATCAAGTAACACCTAAGCCTCACACAGTGCCTGATGCAGCACTTTCTGCGCTTCAATAAATTCCTTTCTTTCGACTATAAACTGCATGTTTGTTTGTCTTGATGTTTGAGACACTGCCAGTATGTTTATTCCCTGGTTTGCCATCGCCCCTGCAGCCATTGCTAAAATTCCTGGCTTGGCTATATTGGAGCCGATGGCGCACACAATTGCCACAGGAGTGGAGGTAACCGTTTCAAAATGTGTTTTTAATGATTTCAGTAGCGCTTTCGTATACTCCTTATCCTTGATTAATACTTCAATCGTATTGGCATTAGTCATTTTACAGATGAACGACACTTTATGATCCGCCAATACCTTCATAATCCGCAGATCGAATCCAACCTCCCCCACCATGCGCGTATCATGGATTCCCAGAGAAGTCATCTTGTTCGAACCGGTGATAATCTCAATTCGCGATTCAGGGCAGATATAGTTTTTTGTTATCAGTGTTCCCTGGTGATCCGGTTCGAAAGCGTTTTTGACTCGAATAGGTATTCCAGCTATTTCCAAAGCCTTTGAAGCTTTGGGATGAATAGCCTCCATGTCTACATCTGCCAGCTGATCCGCCACATCAAAATTCGTTTTGCAGACCGGTTTTACCTTATCCACCCCAAGAATTTCGGGATCTCCCGAGCATAAATGAAACTCTTTATGGATAACGGCTTCTTCAGCTTTTAAAGCAACGGCAATCTTAGAGAAGGTCACTTCCGAATAACCCCTGTCAAACTCCCTCATGATCCCTTCGGTTCCCTTCGTATAACCAGTCACAAAGCATATTGCCTTGGATGGATCGATCAATTCAAAAGCCGTTCTGATTCGTTCGTCAATGGTATACTGGTGTCCGTCTTCCCATCCGCTTAGATCAATGAATTCAGCATCATATCCTTTGTTCAACAGAATGTTTGTTGAATTGTAGGCACTATGCATTTCACCAAGGGACGCCAACAATTCACGCGCTGAAAGCAATAACTCATTTCTGTTGACATAACCTGAAGCCAACACGGCCTGCATACTTTCCAAAATCTTTATAGCTCTGTCTATGCGACCGGTGATAAATTCGTTTGCTGTTGAAACATCCAAACCGGATGGCTCGAATCGCTTGTTTATATGAAACAGCTTTTTTTTGAGAGAATGCAGGGCTTTTGAATAATCACCATGATTTTCAAACAACTTGTAGATTCCCGTTTCTCCGGATTTTTTATGTTCCAAGAGATCGTTGGTAATTCCACCATACGCAGAAACCACAAATATCCTGTTATAAACATCGTCTTTATCTTTCAGAATGATATTTTCGACGATCTCATTAAACAGTGACATTGATGTACCACCGATTTTTTCGACTCGAAATTGCCTCTTACCTTCCATTTTTCATTCGTCTCGGATCTTCAATTCTCAATTGTTTTGTAACTGGTTATCTTTAAAGTGTTAGTACATCACCCGGATATTGGTCAATTGTCGAAATGAGGGTGATTATCTCTCTCAATTCAGGTTTACACAAAAAGCTGTTAGCAATTAGCTTCAATTCGACTCGCTTCGCTCCGTTTGATTGAATGGCAATATAAACGCACCGAAGGTGCTCAATTAAGGCTAAAAGCCAACCGCTAAATGCAAAATGCATTACTTAAGTTAAGCTTTTATCGCCTTGCGGATATTATAGGTAAGATCAACAAATTCGGGAGTGTATTCGATATCCTCAGTTCGAGGTCTGGGCAAGTCTATTTTAAATTCCTTGTAAACCGAGGCGGGCCTGGGAGTAAGAACCAGTACTCTGTCTGCCAACAGGACTGATTCCCGGATGTTATGAGTCACCATAATGGCTGTGATATTCTGATTTCTCCAGAGGCTGAGTAGTTCCAGGTTAAGCTGCTCCCTGGTAAATGAATCCAACGCACCAAAGGGTTCATCCAGCAATAAAATTCGGGGATTTCTCACCAAAGCCCTGGCAACCGCCACTCTTTGCTCCATACCTCCTGAAAGGGCCTTAGGATAGGCCTCTGCAAAATCTGATAATCCCACTTTCAGCAAATAGCTGATGGCACTCTCCTTCGCCTTCTTTTCAGCAACGCCCTCGATCTGAAGAGGTAATAAAATATTATCCAGGACGGTTCTCCAGGGCATCAGGTTCGGTTTTTGAAAAACCACGCTGATGTCCCGATGCGGCTGGGTTAATGTTTTTCCTTCCAGTAGTACTTTTCCACGGGTCTTGGGTAAAAGACCTGCAAGCAATTGCAAAATAGTTGTTTTCCCACAACCCGATGGTCCTACGATACAAAGGAATTCACCTTTGTATACAGAAAAACTGATATTGTTGACCGCAGGGAGTTGTCCATTGGTTCCGTCAAATAACTTCCCCAGGTTTTTTGCTTCAAGAATAGGGAGTTGTCCAGTCATCACCTATTTCTCGATAAAACGATTGGTGAACAGCTTGTCAACCATTACCGGACGATTTAGCAAACCGGTTTTCTGCATAAAAATCACTGATTCCTCCCAGGATTTTTTTGTAGAAATTCCCATGGTTTTGCTTTGCCACAACAAAGCAGAAGCTTTGAGGACTTCGAACTGAACCGGGGCATCTTTATCGGTTAATTCGGGAATGACAGTTCGTGAAATATCAAAAGCCTTCTTCGGATTGGCAATCGCATAGTTCAAACCTTTTATGGTAGCTGATACCATGCGTTTCACCGTTTCCGGATCTTCTTTAATTAGCTTTTCTCCTACCAGTAACCCATTGGATACCAGGTCGATATGATCGGAAACTTCAATGACATCCACTTCGATTCCGGCTTTTCGAAGTTGGATCGGCTCATTCACGATGTAGACAACGGCCGAGTCCACAATATTTTGTTGAACGGCACTCGCCTGTGTGAATCCGATCTGTTTCACAGTCACCTTGGTTTCATCAACACCGGATGCAAACAACAAAGCTTTCCAGCCTACATAACTGGCACCAAAAAACCCGGGTATGCCAACGCTTTTCCCGACAAGATCTTTGACCGACTTGATATTCTTGGATTTTGGTGCCATCAGGGCAACAGGAAATCGTTGATGCCATTTCATCACATATACAATTGGCACCCCCTGGGATCTGGCCAAAATCACCTGATCACCGCTTCCTAAGGCAAACTCTCGTTCTCCCTGGGCTGCCAAGGCTACAAAATCATTTTCATACCCATATTCAACCTCAACTTTCAAACCCTGTTCGGCATAAAAACCCATTTTTTGTGCTACATATATCGGAGCAAACTGTACATTCGGGATAAAGCTGACCCCAAATCGAATTGTTTTTAAATTGGTGTCTGCCGCCAACAAAGATGATGTCGAACAGGCAAGCAGCAACATACAAAGCAAAGCAATAAATTTATTGGATTTCATAGCTGCAACCTTTTTATTATCAATGTGAACAAGTTATTGGTTGATTGTGTTTTTATTTGCCACTTTAGTACTTAATCGGTTTACCGACCGGCGTTTAATTGCGCCAATCGAGCAGCCATCTCTCTAATCCTGTTATCAGAAGGTATAAAGCAAGCGAAATGGCAGTGAGCACAATGAGAGCCGCAAACATCAATGGAGTGTTAAATATTCCCTTTGCCAGGTTGATAAGATACCCCAATCCTCGATCCGCACCGACGAATTCACCGACGACGGCTCCAATCACAGACAGGGTTACACCTATTTTCAATCCTCCCAGCAGAACCGGTAGAGATGCCGGGATTTCCAGCATGATGAATGTTTGCCAACGACTGGCGTGCAGGGATCGCATTAAGGTTTTTAATCCGGCATCCACGGACCGGATTCCCACAATGGTATTAACCAGCACGGGGAAAAACACAACCAGTGCGCAAATCAGGATTTTGCTCAATTTTCCGGTACCAAACCAGATGATCAGTAAGGGAGCAATGGCAATAGCCGGGATCGATTGAGAAGCAACAATGTAAGGTCCCACCAATTTTTCGAGTATTGGACTTTTAGCCAGAAAATATCCCAATACCGTTGCTACTCCCAGTCCCAACAACAATCCACCCGCCATTTCCTGGAGCGTAGCCTTGATATGCATCCACAAAATACCGTTCAGGGTAATCCGCTTTAGTTCAATAAAGACACTCAAAGGGTCAGGCAAAATGAAAGTTGGATACTCCCCCACCTTGGTAACCAGATGCCAAATACCTATCAGCAGAACAGTTCCCAATGGTAAAGCAATCAAACCAAGCCCGTAGCCCTGAAGCCATTTGGAAACCCTGGATTTTTGTTTTGCAACAGGTTCTGAAATATCTGTCGGTGAACTCATGAAATTTCCACTAAGAATTTCCATTTAATCGGGAAGTTTTGCACCAAAAAAAAACCCCGAACGTCGGCTACAAGACATTCGGGGCAATATGCATTTAAATGGAATGGCCTTACCAAAATATAAAAATAGCTGGCCATTCCATCGTTCCAATTTGGAATACTATGCTTAAGTTCTCTTCTCCCATCCGGACTATACCGTCGGCTTCAGATTTTCACTGAATCAACAACAACTTTTGAATTTGGTAAAACAGTTCGGGTTTTCCTTTTACACTTCAGTTGTTGCTCACGGGCTCATCTTAACATACAGATTTACCGTCGGTCGGGAATTGCGAGTGGTCCGCTCACCCTGCCCCGAAGATACTTAATTGTCTGATTCGTATAATTATAGGACTGTGTCCTTGCTTCGTCAATCTTAGATCATTCCTACTTCCTGCAGAGCTCTTTCCAATTGGTCCATTCTGTCCGATAGCGTACCGGTGATACCGATGGAAAGGCGCACCAAACCAGGAGACAATCCCATACGTTTTTGTTTTTCCTGGGCTATTTCAGAAGATGTCGAACTGCTGGAGCAACTCATCAATGTATCAAAATAGCCTAGTGACACTGCAATAAGTCCAAACCTTTCCTTATTTTGCAGTTTATCCATCAGTTCTTCCGCTTTTTGGGTGCTGGCACAATTGATGGTAAAAATACCGCCATAGCCATAACCTTCGTTAATCATGGATGTGATCAATTCGTGCTGCGGATGTGAAGGCAGACCGGGATAATTAACATCAACATTCAGTGTCTGCAGTCTTTCACTAATGGCCATAGCCCTGCGCCCATGTTCCATCATGCGAATACGCAGATGAGGCAGGCGCTGCTGGATATCAAAAGCCGTCCGGGCGTCCATTGTCGGTCCTAAAAGCATGCACCGGCCGGTGTGCAAATCCATCAGCTCAAATACGAAGTCCTTAGAACAACAGATGACACCGGCTATCACATCACTGGCACCATTGATATACTTCGTTAAAGAATGAATAACGACATCAGCTCCCATTATAGAAGGAGTTATCATCATTGGTGAAAAGGTATTATCCACTACAAGCTTCAAATTATGTTTTTTTGCAATTTTAGAGAGACCCGGAATGTCAGCCACCTTTAAAGTTGGATTACCTACCGTCTCAACGTAGAGCACTTTGGTTTCCGGGCGAATGGAGCTCTCAAAAGCTTCCAAATCTTCAGGATGCACAAAGGTGGTCTCAATACCCATTTCAGGCATTAACTGATCCAGCAAGGCATGGGTACCACCATAAATCGTATCGCTGGAAACAATATGATCCCCGTTCTTGCATATCTGCAACAATGCTGATGAGATGGCGGCCATCCCACTGGCTGTGCAGACAGCAGACTCCGTTCCCTCCATCGCTGCCAACTCTCTGGCTAAAGTATCAACGGTAGGATTGAAATGACGGCTGTACAGAAAACAACCTCCTTTATGAGGTCCGCGGGCACCGGTAAAGATTTCAGGCATGGTTTTGGGATCCATTACCGTAAATGTTGAAGAGCGCGAGATGGAAGGTGACACTCCCCCATGCTCACCAAATTCCCTGCGAATTTTGGTCATCTCTTTTTCAGGACTAAAATTTTGCATATTCCCCCTTTTTGTTCTTGCTTTTCAAGTTATGAGTCTACTCTTAAAAGTCATCTAATGCTTAATTTGCGATTCAATTGAAATCGTGACTCCCTGTCATGCCGGACTTGATCCGGAATCCACGGGGATGTACAAAAAGACTGGATTCCGGGTCAAGCCCGAATGACTAATAAAAACACTTTTTGGAGCGGACTCAGTTATTGATATTTAAATAACTACTTTCTGATTGAGATATTGTGTTGACAAATTTTAAGTTAAGCTTACAGAAACAAAACGAATTTCGCACAGAGCCTTGCGAAAAAAAATATTGCATGGCTTGCAAGCCCTAACAATTTTGCATTTAACCTGGAAAAGACCCTCGTTTTTGTTTTTCCGGACAACTCCACTATATCTCAATTCAACACATGTTTGAATCTGAATCAAATCAGATTTTTTTAAAAAATGTTGTTGCTTTTTGCCTGTTTTTGTAAAAATCTAGATGCTTTCCAAGCGATACGTCCATTGATATTTCGTGAGCTTCTTATTATGTATGTTTCGCGAAATTGAACGTTCTATATGTTCTTATGAATAGAAACGCTTACACCAATCCCAAAGGGGCAACATGAAAAAACTCCTCTCAGCTTTTATTATTTTAGGTCTTTGTCTGGCAATCAGTGTTCAAGCGAAGACCTATAAAATCTCCGTCAATCAATTTGTTGAGCACCCTGCTCTGGATGCAGTTTTAAAAGGTTTCCAGGACTCATTGAAAGCGCAAAATGTAAGTGTTGAATACAAGGTGCACAACGCCCAGGCTAATATGGGGACTGCCAATCAGATTGCTCAACAAATCCTGGGAGAAAAACCGGATCTGATTCTGGCTATAGCAACGCCTACAGCTCAGGCATGTGCCCAGGCATTGAAAAAAGCACCCAAAAATCTGCAAAGAACATTACTGTTTACAGCCGTAACAGACCCGGTTTCCGCCGGTCTGGTTGAAAGCTGGGAAAAACCCGGGAAAAACATCACAGGTGTTTCCGATCTGCTCCCCGTTAAAAAACACATGGGAATGATGAAGGAGTTCTACCCTAATCTGAAAAATCTGGGGGTCATTTATAATTCCGGAGAAGCCAATTCCAAAGTATTGGTTAAAATGATCAAAGATACAGGCAAGGAGATGGGATTCAGAGTGGTGGAAGCGACAGCCTCCAAATCCAGTGAAGTTTATCAGGCAGCAAAGAGCCTGGTTGGAAAGGCTGATGCAGTTTATATTCCGACCGATAATACAGTGGTTTCAGCTTTTGAATCCGCTGTAAAAGTCGGCCAACAGAACAATTTACCGATTTTTGCAGCGGATGTTGACTCTGTTCCGCGTGGTGCAGTTGCGGCCATGGGTTTTGATTATTACAAGCATGGCTACCAAACCGGATTTATGGCTAAAAAAATTCTGGAAGGTGCCAATCCCGCAACCACTCCAGTCGAGACTCAAAATCAATTGCTTTTGCATCTCAATATGAATGCTGCTAAATCGATGGGAGTTACGATTCCTCAATCGATGATCGATAAAGCAGACAAAATCCTTAAGTAATTATTGACGTTTGTCCTGACACCTATTTACGGTTAGCGAAAAGCAATGGCGCATCCTACCCTCGCAAAAGCGTTGCGAGGGAGTTCATTCTTAACCATTTACAAACCGAGAAAATTTACATGACCTGGTACGCAGCCCTGGGCGCTTTGGAGCAGGGACTGGTTTACGGTATCATGGCAATCGGGGTTTATTTGACGTTTCGAATCCTCGATTTTCCTGATCTTACTGTAGACGGTAGTCTTCCCCTTGGTGCCTCAATCACCGCACTGGCGTTGACAAGCGGAATCAACCCTTTTGTCGCTCTTCTTCTTTCCATTATCGGCGGATTCCTGGCAGGAATGGTCACAGCCATCCTAAACACAAAGCTCAAGGTCCTCCACTTGTTAGCTTCTATCCTAACCATGATCGCCTTGTACTCGATCAATATTCGGATTATGGACGGCCCCAATATCTCCCTGTTAGCCGTTGATACTGTTTTTGATCCGCTGATAGCCCTGGGAATTCCGGGTCATCTTGCTTCAACTGTTGTGTTTGTTATCTTCGCCTCAATTATTGTCATTGGCATTGTTTGGTTCCTTTATACGGAATTGGGACTTTCCATCCTGGCTACAGGCGATAATTCGCAGATGATCACAGCCCAGGGAGTAAATACTCACACCATGATCATTTTGGGAGTAGGCTTATCCAATGCGCTGGTTGCATTAGCCGGTTCTTTGATTGCACAAAACCAGGGTGCTGCGGACGTAAACATGGGTGTTGGAACCATAATTGCGGGTTTAGCTTCCGTCATTGTGGGAGAAACCATTCTAGGTAATAAAACTATTCCCAGGGCCATAGTAGCTGTTCTTTTAGGCTCTGTGATTTATCGATTGGCAATTGCAGTAGCATTAGGAATGGAACTGGGTGATTTTTCAGTCAGCCCCAGTGACCTGAACCTGATTACGGCAATTCTAGTCATTATTGCCTTAACAACTCCCACAATCAAAAAGAAGCTGAAGACGACATGATCAAACTTTCCAATATTATCAAATACTTTCATAAAGGCAGTGTCAACGAAATCCTGGCCATTGATGACATCAGCCTGACCGTAAAGGAAGGTGACTTTATCACCATTATCGGTTCCAACGGAGCAGGTAAATCCACCCTCTTAAATTGTCTGGCGGGAACTTATCCGATTGAATCCGGATCCATTGAAATCGGAAATCAGCATATTACCAATTGGCCTGAATTTAAACGTGCCAAACTGATCGCCAGGGTCTTTCAGGATCCGTTGCTGGGAACCTGTGCCCATGCCAGCATTGAACAAAATCTAGCGTTGGCCAATAAACGAGGTTTGAAACGAGGCTTAGGCTTTGGCGTAAAATCCAGGGACAGGGGTTTCTTCAAAGAAGAATTAAAACAGCTTGGTCTTGGTCTGGAAGATCGATTGCTGGACACTGCCGGACTGCTCTCCGGCGGGCAGCGTCAGGCTCTGACCATGTTGATGGCAACCCTGGTAAAACCTGAAATTCTTTTGCTGGATGAGCACCTGGCAGCTCTTGATCCCAAAACTGCCCAGCAGGTCCTGGATCTTACCCATAGCATTGTCAGTCAGAAAAAACTGACCACATTGATGGTTACCCACCAAATGAAACATGCGATTCAAATGGGGAATCGTTTGATAATGCTGCATCGCGGCAAAATCATCTATGATGTGAGGGATGAAGAGAAGAAAAAGCTAACCGTTAATGATCTGCTGGCAAAGTTTTACGAAGCCCAGGGAGAAGAACTTGCCAGCGATAAAATGCTCCTGGCTTAAACAATTACAATGAATCGGAGAATGCGATGAGTAAACACGAATGTTCGGTTTGCGGATGGGTTTATGACGAAAAGGAAGGGTTCCCCGAAGCGGGAATAACTGCGGGTACAAAATTTGAGGATCTTGCAGACGATTGGTTTTGCCCCTTTTGCTCAGCTGACAAAGAAAAATTCAATCAACTCCGAGGCACCTGACTTTGTTCCCCAAAGATAGAGGGTTTGGATTTCAGGGTGACTGGCTGGTCTTCTCAAACCCCATCTTCTCCATGAGTAGAACCAGATCGTTTTTATCATAAGGCTTCATGAAGAAGTGCTGGCAACCATCGTCATAACTGGTAATGATGGTATCGGTATCGCTTTTTGACGATGCCATCACTATCTGCACAGGTTTGCCGTTCCCCAGGTTACTTTTCTCCCACTCCCTGATTTTGCGCAATACCTCATTGCCGTCCATGCCGGGCATCATAATATCCAAAAAAATGACATCATAAGGTTCCTCGGCTGCTCGAGCCTGTTTGAAAATCTCGAACGCATCCTGACCATTTTCCGCAAAATCACTGTCCCCATAATTCATCAACATTCTGGAAAGCAATTGATAATCCTGTCTGTTGTCCTCAACAATCAAACATTTCATATTTCTCCATTGATTTGTTACCGCTTGCTTTAGTTTGGTTTCTTATTTTATGCCATGGAAACAGAGTAAAATCCAGTGGCAAAAAACAATCGATACTTTTGATCTCAGGATTGACAGGTTCGCCTAACAACCATTATTCATTATCGGGGTATTTTGTGTAGATCGACTTTAGCAGATCGAGTGATTTAAAAAAGGCATCCACAACTTCAGGATCGAATTTTTTACCTTTTTCTTTTTTGATCTCATTTAATACATCTTCTTCACTCCAGGCTTTCTTATAAACACGTCTGCACGAAAGTGCATCATAAACATCAGCCAGCGAGACAACCCGTCCGTAAATGGATATCTCTTCACCTTTTTTTGGTAGTGGATTTCCGTTAGCATCGGTTTTTAATGCTTTCCCGGTTCTCAAGTCGATATGACCGGGATATCCGGTACCATCCCAGTTTTCATGATGATCCACAGCTACCTGGGCTGCCATTTCATCAAATTTGGATTGTTTGTCCAGAAAAAGCTGGGCGCCGGTCCAGGCATGGGTTTTCATGATTTCATATTCATCCTCTGTAAATCGTCCCGGCTTTTTTAGAATGGTATCAGATATGGCAACCTTTCCCACATCGTGGAGCATGGCAGCCATACGCAACATATCCCTGTTTTTATCGATCTCTTCCTTGGGATATCCCTTGCTCAATGCCCACCGTTCATAAATTTCAACAGAATACGCACCTACTCTGTTTACATGAGCACCTGTTTCTTTGGGATCACGCAACCTGGCCATATCAATCATTCTCAATAACAAGGCTCTGGTCATCTGTGCCCTTTGCAAAACCATACTTGCGGTAGCAGCAAAATGATGGGCAAACATCGCCTCATCTTCATCAAAAGGATCAACCTCCCCGTTTTCGTCTTTCGAATTGATTATCTGTAATGCACCGATCACAGCTTCCGTCTCGGATTTCAGCGGAATGGTGAGCATGGATTTGGTGCGGTAGTTTGCGCGTTTATCGTAATTGGAATCAAATCGGTACTCAACGTTTTCCGGAATGTTGTAAACATCGTCTATATTTAGAATCTCACCGGTTTGAGCTACATAACCACAAATGGAGTTGTGATTGATGGGAATTTTGAAACTGACATAGGGAAGCTTGTCACCTGGAGGCAGTTTACTCTGTAAGGAGTCATTCTGAGCATTGCTAAACACCAAGAAATCACCCTCAATAATGTAAATTGTTCCTGCATCCGCGTGAGCAAATGCTCGCGCTTCATGGAGAATTCTCTCAAGCAGAATATCCACATCGTGTATGTTATTCAGCTCAGTACCGAGCCTGACCAGTTCCTTCAATTTTATGTTTTCGTCCATGCCTGCAACTTGTTTGTCCTGGTGAAACTTGATGATAAAAGGTTGTTAGTGACTTTCAAAAAGCGATCCAAAATCAGCATTTATACCGGAAAAACAGACCAATATTAAAAAAAACTCGCCAGTATCCTCTTAAAGATTGCTAAGCTCCTCATCACTGAATTGGGTTTCAGTCTTAGATTTTCGTTTGGCAGACCCATGGGTATATCCGACAACGTCAAATGCCTCTGATAATAATTCCAGCATTGTTTCATAGTTAGGATTTTTAGCTCGATTGCAGGTAGAAACATGTACGGTGTCCACCCCATGTTTTTTAAATTTCTCTATGCGTGTCTTCAGGTTTTCAATAGGATCATCCGACACACCACTATCGTCACAAAAAGCCACCAGCTCAATTTCTTCGCCTTGATACCTCTCAAAGGAATCCTCATAGGTATTAAATGCCCTCAAACAACCTTTTCCGATACACTTTTGAGACGTTTCATGTCGCACGATAATGGCAATTTTTCGTTTTCCCTGCATTTTAACGGATTTGGTTTTAAGTAATATTCGAGAGGTAATAAAGTATTATAACCTGTTTTCAGCGCAGAATGAAAACCGATTGGCTATAAATGAATGATCGTTTGATCAAAAAGTTATGAAAACACAAAACAAATATAAATTAGGATGCAACTATTGAAGCAACAGTCACGCCGGCCAACGAAAAAGGTTAAGTGACCGGCTCTATGTCCATAATGGCAAAAAAGCCGGTATTTCTCCATTCAGAAAGCTCTTTTGCTGGAAAAAATTAGGCTTTGAAAATAAATGGTCAATCATTTTAACGATTTCTTAACATACTAAAAAAACTTTTCTGACAACCGGTCGATAGATTGTATCCTTATATCGACTGATCGTAACCAAACATCCAAGAGAAATTTATGAAAAAGAGTGTTTTACTCACCGTGTCTTTAGGCCTGTTCGGATTGTTGTTCGCCCATTCCTGCACCAGCATTAACTACGGGGTTAATAAAATGAAAGTAGAAAACTCTTCTCAGTTCAAAAATGGCAAATTTGCCAATCCGGTTCAGTGGGAAGAGCCATCTTTCGGACAAATGATGGCAACCACCTGGGATTTTCTCACGATCGACAATGATCGGAAACCAAACTATGAGTTGCCGAAACAGAAAGCAGATCTAAATGAATTTCACTCCAAGGCTGACAACCATTTAAGTGCTACCTGGCTGGGACATTCCTCTATTCTGATAAATATCGATGGATTCCGTCTGGCGCTGGATCCTGTGTTTGAAAAAAGCATCTCCATTGTCGGTCCCAGTCGTTTCAACGGAGAAATCCCTTTCAATCCAACCGATCTTGAATATCTGGATGCTATCATTATATCACACGACCACTATGATCATCTAAACAAGGCAACAATTCGACAGTTGGAACCAATTACCCACCGGTTCTTTGTTCCGCTTGGCGTCGGGCAGCGACTGATCAACTGGAATGTTCCCAAAGACAAGATTGTAGAACTTGATTGGTGGGAAGAAAAAACAATTGGCGGTCGATTGACATTGGCAGCCACTCCGGCCCAACATTTTTCGGGGAGAAATCTAATAGACAGGGATAAGACCTTGTGGGCTTCCTGGGTAATGAAAACCGACAACCACCGGGTCTATTTTAGTGGAGATTCCGGTTACTTTGAAGGTTTCAAACAGATTGGCAACGTCTACGGTCCTTTTGATCTGACGTTTATCGAATGCGGCGCTTACAATGAGAAGTGGCGTTACGTTCATATGTTTCCCGAGGAGACTGTTCAGGCTCATATAGACCTAAACGGAAAGATTTTGCATCCCATTCACTGGGGAACCTTCGATCTTTCGCTACATTCCTGGTATGAACCGATGAACAGACTTGCCACCGCTGCACAGAAGGAAAACGTAAAAATAGCGACGCCTGTTGTAGGCGATACCACCGTATACAATCATTATATTCCGAATCAGCGTTGGTGGGATGTGCGTCTGGCTGAATTGAAAAATTGAAATCAATCAAATGAAATAGTAGAGAGTATAAGAAAATGACCCGGAAGCACATTGCTTTAAACAAAAGGCTTAAAATCGGACTGATTTTGTTATCGGTTTTTATCTTTCCGGCTTGCAGTCTGCAAAAGAATATATCTCCAGAAACCGTCGCAAGCATGGAAAATAAAGGCACCGACTACATCGTCATGATTCATGGCCTTTGGAATCGTTCATCCCGCCTGGCTGATTTTGAAGATTACTTTACAACACGGGGATACCAAGTCTTGAATCTGAACTACCCCTCCACCGAAGGGAGTATCGAGGAACTTGAAAAACTCTATTTGCGGCCTGTCATCAATGCAATTCCAGCAAAATCCGAGCAGAAAATACACTTTGTCACGCACTCTATGGGTGGTATCCTGCTTCGGCAGTATTTTAAAAAGAATACCTTAAAGCAAGCCGGAAAAGTGGTTATGATCAGTCCTCCTAACCAGGGATCTCAATGGGCCGATATGTTGAAAAACCATCCGTTTTACAAGTCGATCGCTGGCCCGGCAGCTTATGACTTGCGCACTGTTGATAACGCATTTTTAGCTGATTTGGGACCGGCTGATTTTTACCTCGGCATCATTGCAGGAGACAAATCCTACTTTTCAGGTTCCGAAGATACCTTGCCAGGTGCTGACGATGGCATGGTAGCTATCGAAAATATGAAGCTTCAGGGCATGAAAGATATGATCACCATCCACGACGATCACCGCGGCCTCACCAAAAACCGGGAAGCCATCCGCCAGACAGAATATTTCTTACTCAATGGTAGCTTTAATCACAATAATATATAAATGATCTCTATATTGATTAAGAAAGCTACCACTCTTCTTGATTTTCCTACCTAAAATCAAACTACGATTATCAATAAATATCAGACCTAATTAACTGAAATTCCAATAAAAAAATAGACAGTTAAGATCAGCACTTTCCCTAAAGTCGGTCAACTTCGAAAATCACACAGTAAAATTACGATGAATTGATATAGATTTGCATTTATAAAATCAAAATTTGGAAGTGCGCTTTTCAACTCTTATAATCTCGACCTTACAAAGAACGGCAAACGACCAGTCAGGAAAAAAATCCAATATTTACAAAGCAACAACTGTAATAAGAGACATCATCGCTTTGAGACCACTTGTAGTTTTTATCACTGCCGCTGCTATAGCCGGAGCATCGTATCTGACATACGATCTGGTTATAGATGACAGTGAAACAAATGAGCCACAAACCCATCAGGATTCCACATTGCCGGACGATCTCCGCCGTGAGTCTTTCCTTTTGATTAATGAAGCAAATGCATCGCCTCTAGTTGAAGAACCAAACGACAAAGAAGCCGCTGAAATTGATTGGAAAAATATTTCTATCTCCATCGCAAAACACCGACAAGAAGATAAAAAAGATAGTTATCCGGTTACACTTGATCCAGCTTTACCTAAAACCGAAAAGGAGCAGGAAGAAATAATCGATCAGATCATGAAGGATGCTCATAAAAAAGCTCCTCAAAAGGCGGAACCGAAAGAAAAGCCTATGTTCAAAAAACCTCAGGCGTCCAAGGATGTTTGCATCAAATTGAAAGCGATCAATATTGATGAAAAGGATCTGTTCCCGGAGGATGAACAAAAAGACATTACAGATAAGTATCTGGACCAATGCCTGGAATCCAAACTAATAAAAGGCCTGTTGGCTGAGATTTCGGGTTTTTACCTCGAAGAGGGCTACGTAACAACTAAAGCTTTTCTGACTCCTCAAGATATTTCAGATGGAGAAATTGAGGTTAAAATAATTAAAGGCATGGTGGAAAAAATTTTTTTCACAGGTGAATCAGAATCCCGATGGAAAGTGAAAACAGCTTTTGCTTTTCAGGAAGGGAAGGTTCTCAATATCAGGGATCTGGAAAACGCTCTCGAAAATGTAAACCGTTTGCCATCGAACGACGCCAAGCTGAATCTCCTCCCCGGCTCTAAACACGGTCAAACCAAAGTTGCCATCGATAATGAGAAATCCAGCCCTCTTCGTGTAACACTTGGAGTCACTGGAGAGGAAAATCTTGAAGACGAAAATCCTGATCTAACCTTAACCCTTGAATACGACAACCTATTTAATATCAATGATATGCTTGGTATTACAGTCAACGGCAGTAAGATTCAGGAAGAATACCAGGGGACAAGGGGATTTGAAATAAACTATTCATTTCCAATCGGCAGCTTCCTTTATGAGTTAATCTATTCAGAAACCAGTTACCGACAAGAAGTTGTCGGGATCAATGATAACTATCTCTCTGAAGGAGAAACAATAGGTCGCAAGCTTAGGATCAACAAAAAATTGTTTCGTGATCAGACCAATAAGTATGAAGTAAAAGCTTCGATCAATCATAAAGACACAAAGAATTATTTTGAAAAGGAACTGGTTGAGGTGTCCAGCTATAAAACAACCGTATTTCAGTTAGACATGATTCATACCTGGTTGTTTAGCTCCGGACAACTTTTGAGTACTCTTTCCTACTACAGAGGAGTCGACTGGTTTGATTCTGTATCAGATGATGATTTTAATGAAGAGGAAACCGATTATGAAGATGCACCTAAGTTTGAGTTCATCAAATACACATTTGACACAAATTTGATCTATTATATCACGCGCAGCAACTCTCCCTGGATGTTTGGATCGAATTTTCGATACCAGTATAGCGAAGACGTCCTCCATAGCAGTGAGCAATTATCTGTCGGCAATTATTACAGCGTACGTGGCTATACCAACAGATACCTTTCTGGAAACAACGGCTGGTATTTAAAAAACGATCTGAAGAAAACCATATCCTTGGGTGTTTCAGAAAGATTATTAAGCTCTTTGACCATCTATATCGGTCGAGATGTGGGCGAGATCTATTGTGAAAAGACGACTGAGGAAACCTGCGGAACAGTGGAAGGAATGGCTGTTGGATTCAATACTTCTGGCAAAAATTTTTCTTCCGATTTTACCTGGGCTAAGCCACTCCGAGCCATTGGTGATGATTTCGATGATTCAGAAGTTTTTAAGTACACTCTGCAAGCAATGTTTTAACCTTTAAAAGTAAGCCCTTTCTGAACTCCGGAAACATTGTAGGATGGTAAGCACCGTTTACCCATCAATTCGACCAAGTCTGCTACCAAACCATGCCATTACTGACTAAATACTTTGAGATTCTCTTTTTAGAATCAAAAATGGATAAGAGGAAAAGCAGATATGGATGGACATTGAGAAATGCGCGGGAATCTGTAGGATGGGCCGGCAGAGCCTGCCCATCTTGAAATACAAAAGGAGATAGCGTAGCTATCTCCAAATAGAAAATCTACAATCTACATCACAAATCGAAAAGGTAACGAAATAGGACGGATTAATCCGGTTACTAACTAGTTCAATTCTTTCTTTTATAAAATCATTAGATTAGGGCCGGAACCATAGGGATTCCCCTATGGTTCCCCGATCTCGGATCAATTCAGTTAAAAGCGGCATCATTCGATTAGATCTTTATCTTGATGCCCATCAACCAACCTCTTTCAGTTTGGTTAAAACG
>JAKSDL010000192.1 GCA_022360105.1 Pseudomonadota bacterium | reverse complement strand
TTTACCTTTAGATTTGAGGACTGTGATTAGGTATTAGTATTTAGCAGATAGAGACGGTTAAGAGTTATTGGCAATCAGAGATGTGGCTTTTGGCGGTTAGCGATTGGCCGTTAGCTTATAGAGAGTTGCTACGCAACGCTAATGTACAACACTGGATTCCGGATCACTACATTTTAGATTGTAGATTTTAGATCTCAGATTTGTGGATGGTGTTGCAGACATTAGCCTTCAGCGGTCAGCTGTCAGCATTTAGCTTATGAGGAGTCGCCTTGCGACGATTTTGTGTGACACTAGAATCCGGGTCGTAGCCCTAAATGACGCTACTCTATTTTAAATGAGGGACGTATCCCCTTGTTTTTGAATTTTGGGAAGAGAGGTTGGTCAGCGGATCGGGAAAGTGGGATTAAAACAGGGATTTTTCCGGGGCGCGTCTTTCCGGAACGTAGTCATGGGGGATCTTCTCTTCATTCCAGTCTTTTGAAACGTAGAGATTACAATAACAACTGCCAAATTCGGCAACGTCTGGTTTCCTATATACACAGGGACAGATGATGTCCTTGTCGTTTTCCAGGTCGTCAGAAGAGAGTCTGCAGGGACATGACATGTATCCGTATCGATCCTTATTCAAGATGAGGGCTTCTAAAATCTCAAAGACTTTTTCCTGGTCGGCATTAAAGTAATATCCCAAAGGCTCCTGGATCGATTTAAGTGTTTCGTATAGGGTTTTTACGTCCATTATTTTTCCAATGCCTCCTTGATTTCCTCTTCCTTGAAACCAACAACCACCTGATCGCCTATTTGAATTGTAGGAAGTGAGCCCTTGGGATTTATCTGTCGAAGTTCCTTCATGGTCGCCTTTCTCTCTTTTTTTTCCAGCAGATCAATATCGACATAATCGAACAGGATTTCGTTCCTTTCCAGAAAATCCTTAAGGGATTTGCAGTGGCTGCATGTGCTAAGTTTGTAAAGTTTAACCAGTCTATTATTCATGCCGTCATTCTTGTTTTGTGTTTCCGTAATTGTAGTGGAAGCACGTAGAAGATCAATCTATTTTTCCCGATAAGACCTGTTATGATCAACAACCATCTCCTAAAACGTCAAGCAGTCGAAGAGGCAATACCAGAAGCGGGCTGACGAACATCAGGCCTCCCAACACCATAATTCCCATACTAAAGGTATAGGTCTCTCCCATAAAACCGAGTAACGTTGGGACAATCCCGCCCCCAATGACGAGGGCTATGGGAGCGGCCAAACCGGTGATTACACTGCGCAAGTGAGGTTGAACCGTACGTGACAGGGCTGAAAAACCGGCAGCAGGATAGCAGTTGATCAAGGCTGCCTGGATGAAAATCATAACCATCAACAAGATCCCTGAAGTCGCCCCAATCAGGAAAGTTGCCAGACCGGCCATTCCCATAAACAGGAAAATATGCTTCTTCTCGCCAATGCGGTCCATAATTAAGCCGGAGAGGAAGAC
>JAKSDL010000561.1 GCA_022360105.1 Pseudomonadota bacterium | reverse complement strand
ATAAATGACCCGAGAGTGAATGCTTGTTTAACAATACTCTCCAGCCTCCCGTAACATTTTTAAACTGTTTTATATAACGTCCTTCCAATACAAGCTGAATTGAATTGATATTCAGAATTCCCTTGCCCTTGTGTTCTCCCAGGTAAAAATCACCCGAATCGATCTTAAATTCCTGAATAATTAGTGATTGTACCCGGGTCATGTTTCCCGGAAGTTGCCTGTTGACTGTGGCAAACAGCACAAGTCCTGCTTTTGCAAGATATTCCCGATAAAATGGAATCGGTTTGTCTTCTTTTTTGGGAACAAGGTAACTTTCTTCAAGACCCAGTCTGATGGCAAGTTTTGGTCTGATCAATCGAATATCGGATATAACCAGCGTATCTTTAGGCCAGGGGCGAGCCTGAAACGATATAACGAGTTGGTCTGCCTGAATAAGGGGCTTTTTTGAGGTTTTGATAACAGGCTTATGAATGGTAAGCGTCAGCTGGGGATAATAGACAATAGTGATCTTGCCTTTAATTTCCGTTTCTTTTTTCAGCAAATGACTCAGGCTTGATTCAATTTGTGGCTTGAAGTTGTTGAGAGCGGGTTCAAGACCAAATGCCAGAAAAAGGACAAGGGCTATTATGAGCAATAATGGTAATTTAACAAAAACTAGCAGGAACGTCTTCTTCATTGAAACCAACCGACCTTTGAATTCTTTTTACGGCGTACCCAAAAGTGTTTCATCGAGTTAAACTTGAGTCAAACATACAATATACTGGGTATGCGATTTCCAAATGAACACTGTCAAGTCGCTATTCGGGCTTTTTCAGCAAAAGTCCTTGTCTGGTTAGTTATTATACTTCATCCGGATTAATAATCGATTTATTTTTTTCGTTTAGCAGACCTCTCTCCTGACACACAGCTGTCAGGATGGGTTTGATACAATCCTGATTGTGTTCAATTGCTTTATTAAACCAATCGATATAGGAGAAACAGATGAAGTTAAAAAGACTGGTACCGATCATTACGCTGGGAGAGTTTGCCGGCATCAAGGAATTCTATCAAAAACACTTCAATTTCAAAGTGACCTATGAAGCGGCGGAATTCCTGAGTTTATCTCCGAAAAATCATGAATCCATCGAATTGGCGTTCATGAAATCCAGTAGTGATGGGCAACCAGAGTATAACAACCAGGGATTAACCTATTGTTTTGAGGTTGATGATGTGGACGCCGAATATGAGAGACTGAACGGCGGATCAGTAACAATCCTGCAGCAGGTTCAGAACAATCCCTGGGGAGATCGCAGTTTTATTGTTGAGGCACCTGCCGGTGTGTCTCTTTATATTTACAGCCCGATTCCTCCTGCCGAGGAATTTAAACAATATCATAAATCCTAAGATGAGAAGAGCAGATCGTTTATTTCAGATTATTCAAATTTTAAGAAGAACAAAAATTGTAACTGCAGCCCGTCTCGCGGAGGAGTTGGAAGTCTCTGAAAGAACGATCTACCGGGACATCACTGATTTATTGAGTTCCGGTGTACAGATTCAGGGAGAGGCGGGAGTTGGTTATACCTTGTCTTCCCTGTACGATTTCCCGCCCCTGATGTTCTCCGATGAAGAGGTGGAAGCCTTGGTTGTTGGTGCCAGAATTGTTAAGAAATGGGCCGATCCCAAGTTAGCAAATGCCGCTGAAGACGTTCTGGTAAAGGTTGAAACGGTTTTACCGGAAAGATTAAAGAGTAAAATTCAAAAACTACCTATCTTTTCCTTGAATTTCAAATACTCGGAAAAAGATATGGATCATTTACGGTTGTTGAGGTGGGCGACCAACAACTACACCAAGGTAAAAATAGTCTATGAAAAGAATCCAGGGGACAAAACCGAAAGAGTAATCAGACCGCTATGTCTTGCATTTACTCCACCCTACTGGCTTATATCCACCTGGTGTGAATTAAGACAGGATTTCAGGAATTTCAGGTTGGATCGAATTACGAATATCGAAGATATGAAAGAGAACTTTGTCGAAGAACCAGGCAGGTCTCTGGAAGACTTTCTGGCCCATGTTGGTGCTAAAAGTTAACATGAGACCATCGTTATCCGGCTGCGAATTTCGATTGTCATTGTTGGTCTGGTTGACGGGCAACGAGTTGCCCATCCCACAACAGGGGGCAAGACCGTGCACGTAAACGTGCCCACCCACATTAACGGTCACTGGGCAGGAATGCAGATTCAAATCGACTACACGTGTTCGAAAAATAATAGGTCACAAATGAGATGGCCGACCCATGATTCGTCGGAAGGTGGTCCAGCGTTTTTTTGATATGGCGGCTTCTTGTCCGGGGATACTGCTTAATATTTTAAAATAATCGAGCTTGAATTTATCTTTGGCCACAACGGAAGGAGGATTTAGTTCTACTGCAAATACGGTTTGGATTGACTGGTGATCAAAATCCCTCCAGGTTTGCTTGTCTTTGAGTAATTGATAGGTATGTCCTTCAAGAGCTTTGATCACAGCTTCCGTATCGAAACTCCCTGCTCTTTCTACAGCAGCTTTATATTCATAAAGTATTGTGTAAGCTGAGGCTCCGGAGGTGCTTGGATAGCGATCAAATTTGGCTGCAAAGTCCTCCACAAAACGTTTTCCCCTGGTGTGATTGTATAAATAGGGTATTTTCCAGGTCCAGGGCAGGGCTCCGATCACACCTTCCATCACTTCCGCGCTTCCGCCTTCAGCCATGCCAAGGGTCAGATTTGGAACAACAATCTGCATCCTTTCCTTTAGACCCATGGATTTTGCTATCTGAATGGCCGTGGTCATGTCTCTTCCAAACAGAACCAATACCAGCACATCAGGGGTTTCTATGGAAGCAATTGATAGGGCTTTCCTGAAATCTGTCTCTTTGGCACCCGGAAACGGGGTTTTGGTGACTTTGTGAATGTCTTCGTCAATGGTGTTAGTGAGCGCTCGAACCGAGGCTTCGGTTGTGAAACCCCAGGTGTAGTTGGCAGTTATGTAAAAGTATTTCTTACCGGAAAAACGTTTGTTAAGGTGAGCCGCAATTGCTTTGGCACCCATCCATGCATCATAGCACTCCCGGAATACGTACCTGTGACCATGCTTGCCTGTGGTCGCCGTCGAGTAGGTAAGGGTTCCAAAAAACAGCTTTTTCCTTTGTTTGGCAATCCTTCCCGCCTCTATTGCCACGGCGCTGGAAGAACCACCGAATACCATCAAGGCACCTTCATTAAAAAGATCAGTAACATTACGTCGGGTTTCATCTACGCGAGATTTGGAATCGGTGGTGATTAGTCTGATTTTCCTTCCTAAAATTCCGCCTTTGCTATTGATTTCCTCTGTCGCCAGGGTGGCAGCCCGTAATTGATCCAGGCCTTCAATGGAATAAGGACCGGTCTGAGGATAGTTTAAGCCGATATTAACTGTCTGCGATATTGCTGATACAGCGGGAAGCGCACAGCATAAAAGTAAAGAAACCAACAGTTTTATTGATCGTTTCATGTGATCCTCTGGCAAGGGTGTTGTAATTAAAGGACATAATCTTAAGAATACGAAAAAAGAGGTGTCGATCAAAAAACTGGGCTTGCGACAAGGAATTGCTAAACAACGGAAACAGAGTTGGGCGGTTGGGTAGGATTTGAGTTCTCTGCAACCTGATTATGTTTGAAGAAATAATAAGAAACTTGATGTTCGAGGTCAAGTTATTCTTCCAGTTGCTTCATTTTCTCCCAGAGGTTTTTTCTGCTGATTCCCAGCAGTTTCGCCGCTTCGGTTTTGTTTCCTCCTGTTCTGTCCAGTGCTTGTTTAATGCACTTTTTTTCAACGTGGAGGAGGTTTTCAGACAGGTTTAAGGTCAGTTGACCGGAATTTGGTTCTTTACCACCGATATCAACAGGGAGTTCGGACAAGCTGATAAGAGGATTTTTGGATAGAACGGAGATCCTCTCTACAATGTTCTTAAGTTCCCGGATATTACCCGGAAAATTGTACTGCATAAGAGCGTCAACAGCATCCTCGGCTAACTTGCGTTTCATTCCGTTCAAACGACCAAATTCACGCAAAAAGTGATCACACAACTCCGGGATATCATCTTTATGATCCCTGAGAGGCGGCAGTTCGATGGGGATAACTTTGAGCCGGTAAAACAAATCTTCCCTGAATGACCCTTCTTTAACTGATTGGCTCAGATCTTTAGCAGTGGAACTGATGATTCGAACATCAACCTGTATCGGGCGGTTCCCACCCACCGGTTCAATTTCATACTCTTGCAGTACTCTTAAAAGTTTTGCCTGCAACGCCATGGGCATATCCCCTATCTCGTCCAGCAGGATAGTACCTCTGTCTGCCAATTCAAACTTACCGGTTTTTCGAACTTCCGCACCGGTAAAAGCTCCTTTTTCATGTCCGAACAATTCTGATTCGATCAGGTTTTCGGGAATGGCAGCACAATTGATGCGAATATAGGGTCCTTCTGACCTGAGACTGTTTTTATGAATGGCGTTTGCCACCAGTTCTTTTCCTGTCCCCGATTCACCGGTGATCAGAACAGTAGAATCCGTGGGAGCAACTGTGGAGATCAATTCGTGGACCTCTTTCATTTGAATACTGCTGCCCACAATTCGGGAACTTTTAAATCGTTCTTCCAGTTCGGCACATTTTATTTTGATTTTTTGCTGTTTTAACAAACGTTCTGCCCGAATGTTCAGGTCATCCATGTCAAAGGGCTTAAGAATGTAATCTGCCGCCCCGTTTTTCAAGCAATCCACAGCGTCTTCAACTTCACCAAATGCCGTCATCAGAATTACTTCTGTCGAGGGAGACAGACGATGGACATGATTCATAAGAGAAATACCATCCAGACCGGGCATACGAATATCGGAGATTACCAGGTGATAGTTTTCGTCATTAAGTTTTGACAATGCCGCCTTGCCGTCCGCCACTTGATCAACTTTCCAGCCATTGGCCGCGAGTCGATCGAACAGTGTGATTCTCATGATTTCGTCGTCTTCGGCCAGCAGTACCCTGATCATGTTTTATGCTCCTGTTTTTGAATGAACCGCAACATCTACTTTCTGGGCAATTCTATTTGAAAGCAACTTCCCTCGTTTTTTTTACTTGTTACCCGGATATTGCCATCCATTCGTTGTACCTGGGCGTAGGTGACGCTCAATCCCAGCCCTGTGCCTTCGCTGATATCCTTTGTCGTGAAAAACGGGTCAAATATCTTTCGAATGTTCTCATCTTCGATACCTACTCCGTCATCGGAAATAGTAATAACAATACCCGATCCATTTTCATAACTATGCACCTGAATACTTCCTCGTTCCGATATTGCTTGAATAGCATTTAAGCCGATGTTGATTATGACCTGTGTGAGAGCTTCTACATCGATGGCCACCGGTCTCTTGAGAGCCAGGTCATAATCAAATGATATCTCTTTCAGGTTGTAAGTCATCAATGAAAAGCATTCCTTGATCAAGGCATCCACATCCACTTCTTTTAATTGCAAAGGTTCTTTTCTACCGAAATTAAGCAGTTGACGGGATGTGGTTTCGATTCGTTTCAAACCTTTTTCGATCAGGTCAATATACCTATTCCTCAAATCTTCATCATTTGGAGCTTCCTTGATGCTTTTTACACAATTAAGCATTCCCCCTAAAGGATTATTGATTTCATGGGCAACACCTGCAGAGAATCTTCCCAGGGCGGCCAGTTTTTCAGATTGATAGATTTGTTCCCTGGTTTTTTCCAATTCATCTTGTGACTCTGTCAGGCGCTTTCCCAGGTTTTGAAATTTTGCAGACAACTCACCTATTTCATCTCCACCCAGCGGCAACATTTCAGGTGACGAGCCTTCTTCGGGAAAGCGAATCATGTGGTTGGATAGAATTTTGACTTTTCTGACCACTATGAAGTCAATCAACATATACAAAACCAAAATGGTCAACAGGATTGCCATCAAGGCAAAGCTGAGCAGCATGCGGTTATTTTTGGCTATGGCAATATCAGCATTTTTCATGGGGATGGTCAAACTAAGTCCACCCCTCACATCACCAACTTTATATCCATGTCTGCTGTGACATTCAAGGCAAGACTCTTCGGTCATTAATGGAATCATAAATCGCAGCACCCTTCCATCCAGGGAGTTTTCAATGGAGGTGATTTTATCATCACCGTTTGCAAATTTGGCCAGGCCTTTTGTTTCAAAACTATCCGGGTAATTGGCAGGGTTTACAGGGTTCAGGCTGGTTACCTTGAATCTCCACAGATCAAAGTTATTGGCATATTCGGAGAGTTCACGTGTGACTCTGGCGGGATTATACTTTACATACTCTTTTTTATTCTGATCAAAAACAACAGGTGATTCCAGAAAAGGGCTTCCCTCTATGCCCGGTTTCTTCTCCAGGTAAACTCCATGATGATCGGCAACCCACTTTCTGGTCAATATCACTTGCTGGGCCAGTATTTGAGCTTGTTGTCTTGCCTGGGAAATCACCAACTCATCCTGGAATTTGGACATCCGATAGAAAGTGAAACCGAAAGAAAGGATTAACACGGTTCCGATTGAAGTCAGGAATTTTGTTCTAAGTCTCATTGCAACGGGTCAGTGTGATGTTGTTTTCTTTATCTTTTGGATACAGGGAGATGGTTGCTAAACACTACAATACAATGAATTGGGTGATCTGAAATGACTTAAGTCAAATCCAGTGTTCGGCCTCATATCTCAAACTGGCACGGGCGGCGCGGGAACATGTTCAGTCTGTTAAAATCAGCAATAAATATACCCACGGGTGAAGTGCTCTCCAACACATCGAACTGGGCTGTATGACTAATTCTATAGTGCTGTTTATTATCTATTTTGTTTCCAACCGGTAGCATGTTGCTGTTGAAATGTTACCAGATGGTAACAAATGATTCGCAGAAAAAAAAATATCTAATTGAAATTATCGATTTTGTTTTCAATTTACCAGCTTAAAACATGTCATAGATTGATTAAATGGAAGGGCTGTAGGATGGGCCGGCGCAGCCTGCCCATCAACGGATATGAAAGTCTGTGTAATTCGTTTTTCAGCAATCTGACCATGTTGTCTTTTAATCACTTTCCGCCCGATGGGCAACGGAGTTGCCCATCCTACGGATCGGCATGTCACAAAAGACCGATCGTAGGCATTATGAGTGTTGAATTACCCTTATTTT
>JAKSDL010000888.1 GCA_022360105.1 Pseudomonadota bacterium | reverse complement strand
TATAAACGACTTCCTGAAACAAGCCAACTCTTAGAACACACATTTTAGGGTTGTTTTCACATGTGCCAACTTCCCAGTGTTAACAATACCTATTCGAATTTGCACGGCATGGCAACCAGTTGTCGGTTTTTGGTGAAAGCTATGCTTTCTGTTTTGATAAACAATAGTTCAAAAGATAAAGGTTAACTCTTCATAAGCGAGAAGGTTTTTCATTCTCCTTCCAATGTTGAGTAGTTGTTCAACAAACCGATAACTGATAACCCTTTGAAAACCGGGATTAAAGCTCGTGTTCGAGGACGAAGCAAGATTATTCTTATCCCGGAAATGTGAGTTAGAAAACATTTGATTGTGACGTTATGAGTCCATTGATGATAGGACCCTTGCACGCCGGAGGAATTATCACCAACTATTCGTGTTCCTCCACCTGCGGCCATTGCCTTTACAACTGTTCTCCGCGTAGGGAAAAAGACTATCTGCAACCTGAAAAGGCAAAGCGGATTGTCGATAAAATAAGAGAACTTGGTTGCTACTCGGTTCATATTGGAGGCGGGGAGCCTTTTGTTAAGCAGGAAGCATTGGTGGAAGCCATGGCAGCCATCGATAAATCCGGAGCCATGATTGAGTACATCGAAACCAATTGCTCCTGGTACAAAGAGGAATCATCTGCAATCGAATTAATAAAACAGCTAATGAGAACAGGAGTCAACACACTCCTGATTTCTATCAGCCCTTTTCATAACAGCTCCATTCCTTTTAACAAAACAGAAAGTGTCATTAAAGCCTGTCACAAGGCAGGGATGAATATATTCCCCTGGATACAGGAATGCATTGAAGACCTTGCGGTTTTTGATAAACATGAGGCTCATTCCCTGGAAGAGTTTCAAGAAGAATTCGGAGCAGATTACCTGGTAAGGCTTACAAAAAGATACTGGGTAAGGATAAATGGTCGAGCCCTGGAAACCTATCGGCCATTGTTCCCGCAGAAAACAGCAGCCCAGATCCTCGCAGAGAATTCTGAATCCTGCAGGCGAGAGTTGGCAGACACCTCCCATTTTCATATCGATCTGTTTGGGAATTACATACCCGGATTGTGTACTGGCCTGGCCATCAATATGGAAGATTTGGGAAAGCCATTGGACAGTGGCAAGTACCCGCTTTTAAACATACTTGCAAACGAGGGGATAAACGGTCTGGTGAATTGGGCTGCAAAAGAGGTCAGCTTTGAACCTCTTCAATCGGGCTATCTCAATAAATGCGACCTCTGCACAGAATTACGCTACTATCTTTTTAAACAAAACAATTGGACCGGGGAGTTGAAACCTGAGGGATTTTACTCAGCCATGGGGCTGGAGGCTTAACCTTCGAGTGCTTTTAAAGCGCTGACCAGAAGGTTCTCCTGATGCGGAAGCACGGTCCTGCAATCGATTATTACACTACCATCAATAATCCTGCCAATAACAGGAGGTTTGGAACGACGAAGCTGCGCCAATATTTGGTCCTCATCCCGATCTGTTAGTTGCAACAAAATACCCCAGGAAGGAATTGCTTTGCCAGGCAACGATCCACCACCAGGTGTAGAACTGCATTCAACCAGTTTGAATGTTTTTTTATCCAGTTTGGAAAGAATGCCTTCGGCCCTTTGGTGAACTAGGTCAGCTGGCTCATTTAACATTCGCTGGGTAGGAATCATTTTGTGCTGCTGATTGTTTGCATAACTTACCAAGGTCTTTTCCAGAAGCAGCATTGTGATTTTATCGCAGCGTAAAGCCCTGTAAAGGGGATGTTTACGGATTTTGTCCAGTATGTGCTTTTTGCCCAGAATAATTCCGGCTTGCGGTCCGCCCAGCAATTTATCCCCACTGATTGTGACAAGGTCTACACCGTCTTTCAAGACCTGGGGAACCAACGGCTCCGAATTCAGGGCACTGTGTTGAAAACCTGTCAAAGCGCCGCTACCCAAATCCTCCATCACCAAAACCCCATTTTGTTTAGCCAGGTGGGATAAGGCCAGGGTTGGGGTTGACTCCGTAAATCCAAGTACCTGGTAGTTGGAGGTGTGAACTTTCAACAGCACTGCCGTATTTTCAGTAAGCGCGGCTTCATAATCCTGCAAGCGCGTACGATTGGTTGTGCCCACTTCCTTCAAGGTGGCGCCTGAGACTTCAATTATTTCAGGAATGCGAAATGATCCGCCTATTTCAACCAACTCACCTCTTGAAATAACAACCTCGTGGCCTTTGGCAAGAGTAATCAAGCTTAACAGCACTCCTGCGGCATTGTTGTTCACGACCACAACCTCTTCCGCACCTGTCAATGTTTTAAGCAAACCGCCGACATTGCTTAGCCGTGCACCTCGTTTACCGGTTTCAAGGGAAAACTCCAGATTGGTATAAGATGAAGCGATTTCAGAAACGTCATCCAGCAGTTCGCGATCAAAAACCGACCTACCCAGGTTGGTATGGATGATAGCTCCGGTACCGTTTATAACCTGTGTCAATTCCTGCTTGTTCTGTTCCAGCTCTGTTTTGATTCTTTCTAAAATGCTCTGCCGGGTAGTATTGGCATCGGAAAGCCAGTCGATGTCCCGTCTGATGCTAATCAAAAGTTTCTGGATTGTATTGCGAACCTCTTTGCCGTGTTTCACCCCTTCATCTTCCAGGTACTGATCGATTTCCTGGATCGGTGGAATTTTTGAAAAAATAAACTGGGATTGTTGCATGATAATTAACGCACTCTGCGCCTGATAAATGATTCAACGAGCAGTAAAAGACAAAACAGCCTGATGATATTTAAAAACAGATTTGGAAACCTCGAAAAAAAGCTGCCCCCATTGTTCGGACTGAATGACATCTCCGCAACCCAGCTACCCTTTATAAATGGCTTTGATAAAAAAGCGAATCTGCCGTTTGGATGAATAATGCCAGAAGGACCGTTTTGTATCACGTGAACAAGTGGAACCCTGTTTTCAACCGCCCGCATGACCGTTACAGCCATGTGCTGAAATGGTTGGCTGGTTTCTCCGAACCAACCGTCTTGAGACTGGACCACAAGAACCTTTCCCGCTCCTTCGCCTCCTATCGTCTCAGCAACAAATTCAGGAAAAAGAGGCTCATAGCAGACCTTGGGGACCAATTTCATTCCGGCTAGAGGAACTATTTTTACTTCGTTTCCGGGTGTCAGGTTATCAAGATAATCTCCGAGAATCCAGTCAAATAGGGCCCACTTGTCCAACAAGGGCAAATATTCGCTAAATGGGACCAGTTTGATTTTGTCATATCTAGCTTTTAGCTCACCTTTTTCATTTAAGAAGTGAATGGTATTATATGCTTTTTCACCTTTTTCCGTGTTCCGACGGGTAGCATCATAAAAAACCAGGGGTGTTTTCCATTTCCCTATTGTTTGTCTAAAGCTTTTCCTGACATCACTCCAAAATGAATACCCAAAAAAATGCCCTTCCGGCCAGATTAACAAATCCACATCCTGTTCCTTGAGAGTTTCGCTTAACTGCATCTCTAAAGGATACTCCCTGGAATAACCGGGTAAAGGCTCCGGTTTTGATAACACTGCAGTTCTATTGGGCTGCACGATGCCAATTTTCTTAATCTGACCATGAAACACTTTCTCATCCCAAATGTTCAGCTTGAACCAGCCTGTGATGAACCAAAAACAGATGATACTCATCGAAACAATTAACAGGTATTTATTTTTAGACTCGGCAGGTGAAAAACACAGGTAAAAGATCAGGCTGTTGGATAGTGCCATCACAAAATCCAGACCCCAAATCCCTGTGATATCGATAGGCTGGATGGCTGTCAGAAATTGCCATTGGCCGTCTGCGAGGCTGAATCTAAAAAGCAGTGGGAATACACTGAACACGGAAACCAGGACGATGGGAAATATAAATACCTCACTGATGTTGGAGTAGCGTTTGATCCAGGCAGAAAGCAGTGTTATGATCCCGAAGACTTGCCCAAAGCAAAAGGCAAATCCCAAAAGAAAAAGAAGATTGAACGGCAGGGGTATCTCAAGTGCATTTGAAGCCCAATGGGCAATCCAGTAAAATCCGACAATGATGCCGGACATACCTGTCAACAAACCTAGCAGATAGCTGTGATAAAGAGAGGGACTTGAGAATAACGCGTAAAGCAGCGGTACCAGGGCAAACCAGGCCAGAATGTTCAGGTCAAAAGTCGGGTAGGACAAAGCCAAGAGTACACCCGAAAGAACTGCCCGGAAAGTGTGATAACGATTTGGAAACATACCCGTTTTTTTTGAATGATCGCTCCTCATGGACTGTCAGCCGATCGTCTTTGCATTCAATTTTTCAAGCAGAAATTGAGCAGCCTGCTTTGATCCCGGTAGCCCGGGACGTTCCAAACGGGGAAGTTCCATAAGATCATTCAGTTTTGCTATCCAATCCCCATCGCGATATTCTCTTTCGCTGATTTCAATACCGGCCATTTGTCGCAAGATAAACGTCTCCAGTTTTTTGGATTCTCTAAAGCCAACCCGAGGTATATATCCAAAAGGAAGACCCGCCTGATAAACTTCCGCCAAGGTACTGTAACCGATTTTGCTGATCACGACATCGCTTAACTCAATTAAGTCAGGATGATAAAATTCTGATTTATGGGGGAAACAGATAATGTTTTGGTGCCTTGTTAACTGATCACCGGAACCTGGTACCAGAAACAAAAGATCATTCCTGGATTTTAGCTTATGACTATTAGGAAGCTTGCTTTCAATTCCGCCCATGGAAACAAGCACAATCGGTCTTTCATCTTCAATTTGAAGCCTCTCCCTGGTATTTGATTTTTTACTACGAGGTTTCCTGCTGATCGGTCTGCAAATAAGATTGACATCCTTTTTTTTACAAAAGGGCTCGGCAAGAATGTGCCAGCTGGTATGTGAGTAGACTTCTTCCAAGTAGTCTGCGAATTTACCAAATTCAGAATCCTCATCTTGGTAGCCGCGATAAATCCAATCCCAGGTGAAATTTTCCAAAAGCAGGGAAGGAATTCCCACTTCTTCAGCCACTGCAATGCCTAACGGAGAAATATCTGAAACAATCAGATCGCAATGCCTGTTCGTCATCTCTTTGGCCACGTTAGCTACTATCGTCTCAGAAAAGGGCAGAAAGGAGCTTAACGCATCTAAAGATCCTTGAATATTAACAGTGATAGGATCGGATTGGATTAATCCGATATCTGTTTGGAGAGGATAATAATCAAACGGAATGTTCAAAGAAGCCTCGAAAAACCAACGAGGCACCGTTGTAGCTAGGATGATCTCATGATTATTCGCTTCAATAGCCAGTTCTTGAATAACACTGCACGCCCTGGCTGCATGACCGAATCCGTGGGGTGATATAAAGAATGCAATGACTTTCCCCACGCTAGATCCTGTCATTGATCCACACTTGCATGGTTTCCAGGATCTGACCGCATTCAACTTCCTGAAACAATTCATGCATGGCTTCAGAAAATACGATCAGCTTTTTATCCGAACTCCCTACATTCCCGAAAAATCTTTGACCAGCGTATGGATCAACCACTTTGTCCTTTTCCGAGACAAACATCAATATGGGCAGTTTAATGCTGGAAGCATATTCTTGCAGTTTTCCGGACATTGACAGCATCAACAGGTATAGATTGGGAGTAATCATCCTCCCTCTGCATGGATCGCTGAGATAGACAGGCCACTGGTTGGGATTGCGTGAAAGCGCCTTAACGCCGGCCGGTTTGGGTATCGGATCGTTACGATGGTTTTTTGCCAAAAGGCTGGCCAGCAAGGTTGCGGGTAAAGAGCTAATTGCGCCGAATCCGGTTAAGGGAGAGGTCAAAATCAAGCCTTGAAACGTGTGAGTCCGTCTCAACACATATTGGGCTGAAATAAGGCCGCCCAGCGAATGCCCAAGTATAAAAGTCGGTTTGGTTTTCAGGTAAAAAGGATTGTCTTTCCAAAGCAGATCCACATTATCCAGGTATTCATCAAACCGATCGATATGCCCCCTGATACCCTCTGCCATGCCATGACCGGGCAGATCCATCATGTGCACTGCCACTCCCGATTCGCTCAAGGTTTTGGCCACATCATGATAGTACCACATATGTTCCGAAAATCCGTGGACAACAACCAGTTGACAGGAAGTTTTGTTTGGAAGCCAGGAGCATATGGGGATTCTTCTGTTTTGCTTATCGATCAGAACCTTGTCTTTCCTGGTGCTTTTCATATCGTTATCCTATTGTTTTTATTATTTATTACTGGGCAGCTGGCAAATTGATCCGATTCAAAATCATTGGACTCATAGTTCTATAAAACCGCCCCCAATTAATTCATCATCCTGATAAAACACAATGGATTGTCCTGGGGTGATATCGGGTAACGATTTTGAAAATTTCACCGAAGCCGACTGATCTGGTAGCGGTGTGATTTCCGCCTTGACTTCTTTTGCAGTATAGCGAATTTTAACGTCCGCTTCAAAGGGTGAGCCAGGGATGTTTCCGCTGATAAAATTGGTTCTACTTACCCTGCATTGAGCACTGCCTCGCTGTTGATCAGTTGCGACAACTAGTCTGTTGTTTTTTACGTCCAATTCAACGACATACAGAGGTTCACCTGCGGATACACCTAATCCCCTGCGTTGGCCTATGGTGTAATTCCACAATCCCTTGTGTTTACCAACTTCATTGCCGTTCAAATCTACTATTGCTCCGACTTCTGAGGTGATATTAGAGTTATTTTGCAGGAAATCACGATAATCCCCGTTTGTGAGAAAACACAAATCCTGGCTTTCCGGTTTATCGGCCACTACAAGATTATACTCAGCTGCAATCTTTCGTGTTTCGGTTTTGTCCAGTTCACCCAGTGGGAACAATATCCGGTTAAGCTGCTCTTGTGTTAAGCGATATAAAAAATAGCTCTGATCCTTTTTTTTATCGGCCCCTTTTAGTAATTTAACTGTCTCACCGTGTCGATCCATTCTGACATAATGCCCTGTTGCTAAAAACCTGCCTCCCATTTTTTTAGCTTCATCCAGCATTTTTCCAAATTTTATTCTTTTATTGCAGATAACACAGGGATTTGGGGTTAAGCCGGACTCGTATGATTCGATGAAATCATTTATAACCACGTTTTTAAAATCAGGTCGAAAGTCACAAACTCGATAATCGATCTTCAGACTTTCACTCACTTTCCGGACACTGTCCAACATGGCATCGTTGTCAATATCATCGAACAATACCATGGTCAGACCTGTAACCTGATAACCTTGATCGACCAATATTGCAGCGGTTGTCGAGCTGTCTACCCCTCCGCTCATAGCGACAACCACTTGAGGTTTGGAACCCATGACTTCTCCTGAATCCGATATTCCCGAAAAAGCACAAGCGACAAAGATTTATAACTTCTTATTCGTCTCCTGGCTAATTGAATTTATTTTAGGGATTTGCTTGTACCATGTCGAGGATGATTTCCTGAAGGAACGCTAACCATTCGGAATGATTAGAGGAGAATAATATAGCATTATATCTTTACAATCATAGAGGAACGAGGCTCTTTTCAATCCCCGTTAATAAAATTTTACGTAGGTGGTGGCCTTTTTTTTCTCTTGTGACCGGTTTGAAGGCTTTTTTTATATATTAAGGATCAAGGCCAACTTTCTTCTAAATTCGTGTTCATTCCATATTGACAAACCTAGTAAAACTTACTTTGATAGTTTTTATGAAGGTTAATTAATAGTTTTAACACACTTCAATCACATGGACTGAACTCATTCTTGCGTGCTTTATCAAGACTATTAGGGTGCCTTCAGGGCTTAACTGAAAGATGTAAAACCTGGTTACACCCAATAGAATTGGTTTTATAGAGATACGCTTGCTAACGGGAACCCCTAGCAGACTCGATATATACAGATTCTCTCCCTGTTCGACCTGAACCAATCCGAAAAAGTACTGCCTGACAAAGCTTGGATTGCATTCACAAAATCATGGAATAGACTCGTCATCGCTGTCTACTGGCGCCCCACCCTCAGTCTATGTTGTATTGGATTTTGAACATTGCATGAGGAGTATGGATTGATGCATAAGAAAGATAAAGTAAAACAAGTCATTCAGAAGTATATTGACCAGGGCAAAGACTTTTTTGAGTTGACTCCCAGCTATCTGGTTACTCTCAATGAGTTAAAGGGATATAGTGAGCGGACCTTAAAAAGGGGACGGACAGAGTACAAGGCTGAGAACAGAAGCTCACTCAAAGGGAAGTCAAAGGCCGCTTTGAACCTGAAGAGAAAGGTCTTTACCTACCTGGGTGAAAATCCCAAATCTACTTCGGATCAGTTAAAAAAGAAGTTCGCCTCCCAGGATAAAAAACAGATCACGGAATATTTCAATCTCTGGGTCAAAGACAGCAAAAGAAAGCCTGCAAGAAAGCCGGGGAAAAAGGTTAAAGGCAGTGAGGCCGGAAGTCTAAGACAAAAGGTATTCAACCATCTGGATAAAAATCCTGAGCTTACCCTGAGCCGACTGGAAAAGGCGTTTCCGGAAGAGAACAAGAAGACAGTTAGCAACTATCTGGACCAATGGAGAAAGGAAAAATCCAGCAAAAGCAAGAAAGTCAGCACAAAACAACAGATAAACGATTATCTTGACGGTAACCCGTCGTCATCGCTGAAAGATTTGAAACTGGCATTTCCGGAAATAAATCC
>JAKSDL010000324.1 GCA_022360105.1 Pseudomonadota bacterium | reverse complement strand
CTGGGCAGGTGTGGGGGAATCGATCACATCGTCCGATCTGCCGAGGAATTCACGTATTAACTCTGCTTCCGGTTTGAGAAAAGTTCTTTCCAGATGAGATGACAAAAAACCATCCTGCACATTAATCCCAGGGGTTAATGCCAACTCATTTACTTTGCGAAGAATCATGGCCTGATCGGAGGCTTGCTGGGCATCTTTTGCGAAGAGAATGGTCCAACCGGTATCGGCAACCGAATAGACGTCGTCATGTCCGCAATGAACGTTTAAAGCCTGTCTGGTCAAAGCCCTGGCTGAAACCTGCAAAACCATCGTGCTGAGCTTTCCCGGTGCATGATAATACTGTTCCGAACCATACACAATGCCCTGGCCGGATGTGAAATTGACTACACGTTTTCCGGTGATTGAGATAGCAATGGCTCCGCCTTGGGCGGCATGTTCACCTTCTGTTTCAATGGCAATTTTTGGATCTCCAAAAACATTTAGCTCGCCATTGGCAAAAGAAAGCTGGAAATTTTCCCCCATTTCTGTTGAAGGAGTTATAGGATAGAAGACCCCGGCTTCAGCAAGGCGAGCTTCAGTGTAATAGGATACCAGCTGGTTACCATTCGTGGTGATAGGTATACCCGGATATTTCGGCTTCTTGTTCATAATGCGTCCCTGCAAAAGATGTATTGACTATTCCGACCAATCCCGGCAGAGGCATCAAAATCAAACATCCAACTGAATTACTTTTGGTATTAACGTCTAGTTAAGCGAATACAGCAATAGATCATGGTTTAATATACTCCCCGCATACAATGCAGAGCGGAGTGCACACTAATCCCTGCCTAATCAGTTCACAGAATTAACTGCCTGAATAAAAGCGCAATGAGGGTGTCAGCTATAAAATTCGATGAAACCTGGGAAGATTGACTGGCTTCGTTCGATACATAACTCCTCCATGAGTGTGAACCAAATCAAAAACGATTAGCTGCGACTTGACCAAATAACGGCCTTTCGCTACTAGCCCATCAGCTTCAGTTGGGATTCTGATTCTGAAAAAACGTCCTGTTTCGGGCTTGGTTATCAAACAATATGTTTAGAACGGAAATGTTGAATAATTCGTACCAGCAGATTTTTTTTTCAGATAGAAACAACACCCGAGATGAAATCCTTTTCATCGTCATTTAATATTGTTTCTAAACCATTTTAAAATCAATCTACTAGCTACGCACCAGGTATCAATAACCAATTTTGGTTTTATTTGATACATTGGTAGCGATAATTTTACACTTAAGATTGAAATGTTTGCAACTCCTAAATTTAAGGGCTGATGGATAACAATCACTCCAGCCTTACGAATTTCGAAGCTGTTAACGCAAACACTCTTGTTTGAGGGAAGGTATAAACGGCGTTCTTCCGGAGAGACATTCATCGCAAAAAGCATCACGGTTTTTTTGAATGGCGGAATACAGTCCGTCAATACTCAGATAAGCCAGACTGCTGGCTCCAAGCACATCCCGGATCTCTTCAACTTCACGGTTGTGAGAGATCAAGGTCTGGGGATCACGAGTTTCAATTCCGTAATGGCAGGGATGGTTATATGGAGGACAGGGAATGCGCAGATGTATTTCCCTGGCACCGGCCTCAAAGAGCAATTTCACCAGGAGTTTGGAAGTCGTTCCGCGAACTATGGAGTCATCAATAACTATCATGCGTTTATCCCTGACCACATCTTCAAGAATATTATACTTCATGATAGCCAGGGACTTTCTTTCCTCCGGATTTGTGATGAACGAACGCAACCCCCCCGTAATGGGTTCCTCCAGGATAGACACGCTATAAGGTAAATTAGCTGCCTTGGCAAAACCGACGGCAGCCGGAATGCCTCCTTTGGGAACGGCTGTTACCATATCGGCTTCCACCGGAGATTCTTTAAAAAGCTCCATGCCCATGCGTTCTCTTAAGACCTGAAACGATTCACTTTTTTGCTTGCTGTCCGGTCTGGAGAAGTAGATGCTTTCAAATACGCAACCAATTTTGTTTAGCGGAGGATCACAAAACAGGGCAGATTCTATGTAGGAATCTGCATCAGCGGCGACTATTTCACCGGGTTTTATCTCCCTGTGAGTATAGGATACTTTGCTATCCGGATACCGTGCGTCATTGTAACGCTGGATGATATCAAAGGCACAGGTTTCAGAGGAGAAAGCGACACATTTTTTGCCGTTGATTGTAAACTCGCCTACATGAAGCGGCCGAATTCCCCAGGGGTCTCTGAAAGCAAACAGGCGACCGTCATCTTCCATCAGCATTAATGCCGCATAACCCCCTTTGATATCCTTCATGGTCTCTTTAATTGCCTGAAAAACCCGTTTACCGTTTTTACGAATCTGGATGTTGATCAGGGCTGCCATGATTTCTGCATCGTTTCGCGTATAAACCTTAACTTCTTTTTCTTTGACTTGTTCGATCAACGAATCCACATTGATCAGGTCCCCGTTGGTCACAATGGCAATCTTTCCACGCATGCTCTGGGCCCAATGGGGATGAATTTCCCTGATGGATGAAGACTTATTCCTGGTCGAGTACCTGGTATGGGCAATAAAAGTGCTCCCGGCAAATTTGCCGAGCGAATCTTTGTTTATCACTGCTTCAACCTTCCCTATGCCCTTGATGGTTTCCAAACAGGAGTTTGTTTCTGTGACAAAACCAGCCGCACCGGCAGCATCCTGACCGCGATGCTGTAAAGAGGAAACCACCGTAGGGAGAAACAGTTTTGCCTGGGGATGGCCAACAATACCAAATACACCACACATAATGTTTAACCGGATATATTGAGGACGAAATCGACTAATCGCCGGATCTGAAGGAGAATACTAATTTTTTTCCCATACCAAAATAAGAACACAGTGTTGCACAAAAACAGATTTTTGAGCACAAAAAAGCTGGCTTTTTTTAATTTGGTTCTTTAAATCAGTTAAATAACAATCTAGAATACAAGTATAATCGGTTGCTGGACTCATTCATAAATTGGTAACGGACTACAGGCAATTCATGTTTTCTCCCTTTTCGAAATTTTTAAGATCCAGAGAAGCAAAACAGGCCGAAATACTGGTCAACAAAGGAATCGGCTATTTACAGGGAAATCTGCAACATAAGGCACTTTTCCAATTTCAGCAGGCCGTTGAAATTAACGCGGAAAAGGTTGCCGAAATGCTAAATACCGAATTTGATAAATGTTATAAAAGAGGTGATCATGAATTGGCCATTTCTATCGGCCGTATTGTACTAAGGATCAGAGAAAAAGATTATGAGCTGGCCAACAAACTGGGCAACAGCGCTCGCCGAATGAAGCAGTACAAAGAAGCAAATGACTTCTATCGCCAGGCTTTTCGGATCAACAGAAAATATGAAATAGCATTTTACAATCTGGCTGCCAGCATGGGAAGAATCCCCAAGTACAATAGCGATGTGAAAATCCTTGTCGACAAATTTGCCCACCTGACAACCTATGTCCTGCCCAACTACAAGCTGGATGTAAAGTATTTGGAAAACATTGTTCTCGCAATAAAGGAAGAGATCCAGGAAGAGGAATCCGAAGGAGGCATGCAGGAAGCCTTGGAACCAACCTATCTTGAGATCAGCGACCGGATTCGATCCAGAATAAAGGAAGTTGGAAAGCAAAAAGCTTCGCCCAAACAAAAAAAACTATTCGAAAGCGAAGTGTTTAACCTGGGATTGTTTGCTCTCTCAAGAAAAGACAGTAAGCTGGCCTTGAAATGTTTTCTGCAGCTTAAAAGCAGAAACAGTCAACTGCAATACCTGGACATGGTAACCATCCTGGCCATGGATGTGGAGTCTCCTTCCAAAAAACTGGTGCAAGACATGATGGTCTTGCTGGGAGCAGATAAAACGAACCGTTATATAAATGTTAACCTTGGCTTAATGTTTAAAAAGCAGGGAAAACGAATTCTTTCCTATAAGTATCTTGCTACAACTGCTCTCTTATTAGAGAAAACAGGCGGCATATATTGCAGGAAAGAATTGATTCGAATGGCGGATCAGGAGATGGAACTGGGGAACTTGAAAAAAGCCCTGCATATCTATCAATTGATCGACTCCGAGATTGCAAATGTTAAAGTAAAGGCAAACATTGGACAGATAATGCTATATCAAAGCCGATATTCAGAGGCTCTACCCTTCTACCAAACTATTTTGGAAATTGATGAAAACAACGCCAACGCAAAACAAAAGCTGGTCGAAATACATGATTACTTCATTGAGAAGGGTGAAGATCTGATTGATGTTAAGAGGTACTCAACCGCAGTACCTTACTTCGAGCAAGCCCTGTCTGCCACACGAATGCCACAGTCTATCAAAAAACTGGCTGATCTGCATAAAGTTATGATGAATGTAGACAGGGCTGAAGAGCTTTACATTGAATACAACAAATTGCTTAGGGAAAGAGAAAAGGTCGATTTCGAAAACGCCCGCAGTGAGTATATCAACCAGGGCAAAAAAGCTCTTGAAGCCAAAAATCTTGCTAAAGCAACCGAATTTTTTGAAAAAGCGTTTGAACTGAAAGCTGATAAAGATGTGTTTGTGTTTCTCGCCCATATTTATAAGATGCAAAAAAAGACAACCGAGTTACAGAAACTCCTGGATCGCTGGAAGAAAAAGATTAATGAAGAAGGAATCAGTTTCGACGATCTATAAATTGCATGGTTTCTTAGGATTATCAATTGAATCATCCTCATAACGACTGAATTTCTATGTGATGAAGCACTCTTTCAGAGTGCCAATCGGATGTTTGATTGTTACCCAGGGCTTAACACCCTGGGCTATCATGAAATCCCCTTTCAGGGGAACGTAGATCAATCAAAGTAAATCCAATGCATCTGGAAATCCTTTTCAAAAATTAGTCAATCTGGTAGCTTTAAAATCCTGAAGAAAACACCTATAACGCACAAAAACAGTTGTTTCTACT